>NZ_JBEXEQ010000005.1:136893-299566 GCF_040703155.1 Streptomyces sp. NPDC005435 | reverse complement strand
TCAATTAACACTAGTCCCCACTCCTCGTTTTTTCTTTTGTGTTGTGTTTCGCGTTTACCTGGGTTTCACCCGCTACCTGCGCTTCGGGCGCCCGGCGATGTGCCGGGCGCCCTTCGCGCTGCCTTGAGGACGGTGTCCTCAGTCGTCGTCCCTGCCGTTCTGGAAGTCGAACGGGTTCTGCGGGGTGGCCGGTGCCGTGGGCGGCCCCGAGGTGGGCGGCTGGGTCGTCGGCTGGTCCGTGGGCTCCTGCGTCTCGGTCTCCGTGGGCGGCGCCGAGGTCGGCGGCTCGCTCGGCGTCTCCGACTCGGTCGGCGAGCTGGAGGGCGACTCCGAGGGCGACTCGGAGGGGCTCTCGCTGACGGTCGGAGTGTCCGTCGGGGCGACGGCCGCGCCCTGCGTGGTCTTGAGGTCGAAGGGAACCTTCTCGGTCACGCCGAAGGTGTACGCGGCCCAGATCTGCGCCGGGTAGCCACCGCCGTTGATACGGCCGGGCGGCGGGAGGAGTCCGGTCGCCCCCGTCATCGACACGTGCGCGTTGCCCCGTTCGCCGAACAGGCCGACGGAGGTGACCAGGTCGGGCGTGTAGCCGGTGAACCAGGCGGACCGGTTCTCGTCCGAGGTACCGGTCTTGCCCGCCACCTGCTGGCCGTTGCGCAGCGGGTTGTTGGCCACCGACTGCCGGGCGGTGCCGTCGTCGACCACGCCGGTGAGCACGGAGGACACCGTGTCGGCGGCGTTGCGGCTGATCACCTGGCCGCCGATCGGGTTCGGCATCTGCACCGTACGGCCCTTGCTCTCCGCCGACTTGATGAGGGTCGGGGTGACCTTCTTGCCGTGGTTGTCGAGGGTGGCGTAGATGCCGGCCATCTCCAGCGGGCTGGCGCCCATGGAGCCGAGCGTCTGGGCGGGAACCGCCTGCATGCCCTTGGTGTCCATGCCGAGCTGCTTGGCCGTGTCCATGACCTTGCTCATGCCGACGTCCACGCCCATCTGCGCGAAGACGGAGTTCACGGACTTGTTCATGGCCTGCTGGACGGTGATCTTGCCGTAGTCGGCGTCGTCCTCGTTGGGCGGCGCGAAGCCGACCTCGGTGCCGTGGTCGGTCACCGGGTGGCGGCTGGTGCCGTCGTAGACGGTGTTCGCGTCGATGGGACGGCCGTCCTGCGTGGTGGCGCCCTGTTCCAGCGC
Source organism: Streptomyces sp. NPDC005435 (assembly GCF_040703155.1). Taxonomy (NCBI): domain Bacteria; kingdom Bacillati; phylum Actinomycetota; class Actinomycetes; order Kitasatosporales; family Streptomycetaceae; genus Streptomyces; species Streptomyces sp. NPDC005435. Next base: position 298,378 of record NZ_JBEXEQ010000005.1, on the reverse strand, counting down.
GGCCGCGAGGATGACCGGCTTGAAGGTGGAGGCGGGCTGGTAGTCGGGCCGGGTGGCGTTGTTGGTCCAGTGCTTGAAGAGATCCTCGCCACCGTAGAGCGCGACGACATGGCCCGTCTTGGGGTCGACCGAGACGGCACCGGCCTGGATGTCGCCGTCGACCTTGCGCTTCTTCGGGTCGAGCTTGGAGGTCAGCTGCGACTTGACGGCCTTCTCCAGCGCGGCCTGCTTCTTCGGGTCGACGTTGAGGGTGATGGTCCAGCCCTTGCCGACGACCGCGTTCTCCGCCTGGGAGGCGGTCAGGCCCTGCTGCTTCATGAGCTGCTGCTCAAGCTGCTTGTTGGCGAGGTCGACCAGGTAGCCCGTCTGCCCGTCGAGACCGGGGGCGGGCCTGGGGTCCTTCGGAATGGGGAACTTCAGGGTGGCGCGCTTGGCCTGGGACAGCCAGCCCTGCTTGACCATGTTGTTCAGGACGTAGTTCCAGCGGTCCTTGACCAGCTTCCGGCCGGTGGGCGTGGCGGCCTGCCAGTCGTACTGGCTGGGCGCCTGGAGCAGGGAGGCCAGATAGGCGCCCTGCTCGACCGAGAGCTTCTGGGCGTCCTTGCGGTAGTACGCCTGGGAGGCGGCCTGGATGCCGTACGCGTTGCGGCCGTAGTAGCTGGTGTTGATGTAGCCCGCGAGGATCTCGTCCTTGGTCTTCTCGCGCTCCACCTTGAGGGAGATGACCAGCTCGTTGAGCTTGCGCGTGACCGTCTGGTCCTGGCTCAGGTAGTAGTTCTTGACGTACTGCTGGGTGATCGTCGAGCCACCCTGCTTGCCCTTGCCGGCCAGCGTGTTGATGAGGCCGCGCGCGGTGCCCTTCAGGTCGACGCCGTGGTCCGTGTAGAAGGACTTGTTCTCGGCGGCGACGAAGTCGAGCTGGACCGGCCTCGGCACCTTGGTCAGGTCGACGATCTCACGGTTGACCTGGCCGGAGCGGGCCATGACCTTGCCGTTGGCGTACTTGTAGATGTTGCTCTGCTGCTGGGCGGCCAGATTTCCCTCGGGAATGTCCACCGACAGATACAGCGCGACAAAGGCGCCGAGGCCCAGCAGACAGACGCCGAGGAATGCCCCGAGCATCTTCTTCCAGGTGAAAAGCCCGCGTATCCAGCTCTTGGCGGGCTTGTCGCCGGGCGCCGGGGACGGCGAGCGGCCTCCGGGTGCCGCGCGGCGGCCGCCACGCTGACGCGCTCGTCTCTCTTCCGCTCGTCCCATGGGTCCCTTCGCTCCGCTTCCGTCTCGGGGTCAGCTCCGAAAGCTAACACCCCTCTATGTGACAAAGAGCGCCTGATCCGCTCCTTTGGGGACGTGAGAATGAGCACCCCGCCCTATCGGAACCGACGGAATCAAGAGGCCGAAGGTTGCCTCCCGGGGCGCGATCGGTCCCACGAGTTTATTTCCGGACCCACTATGAACCCGGTGTATACACCGTGTGTAGAGTGCTCGCCATGTCCATCGGTCACTCACTCCTGGGACTCCTGGAGTCCGGCCCCCGGCACGGTTACGACCTGAAGCGGGCCTTCGACGAGAAGTTCGGCCACGACCGGCCGCTGCACTACGGCCAGGTCTACTCGACCATGTCCCGGCTGCTGAAGCACGGGATGGTGGAGATCGACGGCGTCGAGTCCGGCGGCGGACCCGAACGAAAACGGTACGCCATCACCGATGCCGGGATAACCGACGTCGAGCGCTGGCTCGCCACCCCGGAGAAGCCCGCCGAGTACCTCCAGTCGACCCTCTACACCAAGCTCGTCCTCGCGCTGCTGACCCGGCGCGACGCGGCCGGACTGCTCGACGTCCAGCGCTCCGAGCACTTGCGCGCCATGCGCGCGCTGACCGAGCGCAAGCGCGGCAGCGACCTCGCCGACCAGCTGATCTGTGACCACGCCCTGTTCCATCTTGAGGCCGATCTGCGCTGGCTGGAGCTGACCGCCGCGCGCCTGGACCGGCTCCGCACGGAGGTGACCTCGTGATACCCCCCGAAGGCTCCCTGCTCCACGCCCGGGACCTGCGCAAGACCTACGGCTCCACCACCGCCCTCGACGGCGCCGGCTTCTCCGTCCACCCCGGCGAGGTCGTCGCCGTGATGGGCCCCTCCGGCTCGGGCAAGTCCACCCTGCTGCACTGCCTCGCCGGGATCGTGCTGCCCGACTCGGGCACGATCACCTATGCGGACCGCGAGCTGACCGCGATGAGCGACGCCGGCCGCAGCGCCCTGCGGCGCGGCGAGTTCGGGTTCGTCTTCCAGTTCGGCCAGCTCGTCCCCGAACTGACCTGCGTGGAGAACGTGGCGCTGCCGCTCCGGCTGAACGGCACCGGGCGCAAGGAGGCCGAGAAGGCCGCGCTGGAGTGGATGGAGCGCCTGGAGGTGGACGACCTCCGGCGCAAGCGGCCCGGCGAGGTCTCCGGCGGCCAGGGGCAGCGGGTCGCGGTGGCGCGGGCGCTGGTCACCGGGCCCCGGGTGCTGTTCGCGGACGAGCCGACCGGCGCGCTGGACTCGCTCAACGGCGAGCGCGTGATGGAGCTGCTCACCGACGCCGCCCGCTCCACGAACGCGGCCGTCGTCCTCGTCACGCACGAGGCCCGGGTCGCCGCCTACTCGGACCGCGAGATCGTCGTACGCGACGGCCGCACCCGGGACATGGAGCGGGCCGGATGAGCCTGCGGCAGTACGCCCGCGCCCTGGGGATGGGGGTCCGGTTCGCCGTGACCGGAGGGCGCGAGGGGTGGGTCCGCACGGCACTGACGGCGGTCGGTGTCGGTATCGGAGTGGCGTTGCTGCTGCTGACGACCGCGATCCCGCGCATGATGGACGCGCGCGGCGACCGCGAACTGGCGCGCCAGGACATCGTGTTCAGTACGAGGGACCGGCCGAAGGCGGACAACACGGTGGTCGTCGCGGCCACCGACACCGCATGGCGCGACAAGGACGTCCGGGGCCGGCTCCTCGATCCGGAGGGCCCGAAGGCCCCGCTGCCGCCGGGTCTGAGCCGTTTCCCGGCCAAGGGCGAGATGGTGGTCTCCCCCGCGCTGCGGGACCTGCTTGCCTCCCCGGACGCCCGGCTGCTGCGCGAGCGGCTGCCGTACAAGATCACCGGGACCATCGGCGAGAGCGGTCTTGTCGGCCCGCGCGAACTCTCCTACTACGCCGGTGCCGAGGATCTGAAGCCCCGGGCGGGCGGCGCCCGCACGAACCGGCTGACCCACTTCGGGCAGACCCAGTCCTGGCAGGGCAAGGACGACCCGGTGCTGCTCCTGCTGACGTCGGTCGTCTTCGTGACGCTGCTGCTGCCGGTCGCCGTGTTCATCGCGGCCGCCGTGCGCTTCGGCGGCGAACGGCGCGACCGCAGGCTGGCCGCACTCCGGCTGGTGGGCGCCGACGGCCGTACGACCCGGCGCATCGCGGCGGGCGAGGCGCTGGCCGGGTCGGTGCTCGGACTCCTCCTCGGCGCGGGACTCTTCCTGGCCGGACGTCAGCTGGTGACCCTGGTGGAGATCCGGGGCGAGAGCTTCTTCCCGAGCTATGTCACCCCCTCCCCCGCCCTGGTCCTGCTGGTCGCGGTGGCGGTCCCGGTGTGCGCGGTGCTGGTCACCCTGTTCGCGATGCGCACGGTGGTGGTCGAGCCGCTCGGCGTGGTGCGTTCGGCCACGGCCGCCCGGCGCCGGCTGTGGTGGCGGCTGCTCCTGCCGCTGTCCGGTCTGGCCCTGCTCTGGCCGATGATCGGCAAGGGCCGTACGCACGGCGACTTCAACCAGCTCCTCCTCATCGGCGGCGTCCTGCTGCTCCTGGTCGGCGTGACCGCGCTGCTGCCCTGGATCGTCGAACGGGGCGTCAGCCGGCTCGGCGCGGGCCCGCTCTCCTGGCAACTGGCCGTGCGGCGGCTCCAGTCGAGCGGCGGCATGGCGGCCCGTACGGTCAACGGCATCGCGGTGGCGGTGGCCGGGGCGGTCGCGCTCCAGATGCTGTTCGCGGGCGTGCAGAGCCAGTACATGAAGGACACCGGGCACGACCCCGGCCGTGCGCAGATCGAGGTCGACCTCACCGACCGCACCGACCCCGCCTCGGCCACCGAGGCGTTCGCCCGGACCAAGGGCGTGCGGGCGTCGGTGGGGCTGGCCACCACGCATCTCGGCGACAAGCCGCTGGAACCCGCCTCCTACCTCGACCTGGTCGTCGGCGACTGCGGCGCCCTGCGGGAGCTGGCCCGGCTGCCGTCCTGCCACGACGGTGACATGTTCGCCCTGAACAGCCCCGACAACTCCGGCGCGTTCGACCGGCGGATGCGTGAGGCCGGGCTGCGGCCCGGTCAGCGCGCCTGGATCGACCCGCGCTTCGTGGGCGGTCCCGGTCTCGCGGTCCCGCTGCGCCTCCCGGCGTCGGTTCCGCACGTGGCCTTCCGCGGGGATTCCCTGATGCCGAGCGTCAACGGGCTGCTGATCACCCCGTCCGCGCTGCCCGCCGCGGCGAAACCGGCGCTGTCCGGCCGGGTCTTCCTGCGGCTGGACCCGGCGGTGCCGGACGCGCGGGAGTACGCCCGCAACACCGCCGCGCGGGTGGACCCGGTCGCGGACGTCCTCGCCTGGGTGCCGACCACGACCGACGGGGGGTTCGCCTCCCTGCGCACCGGTCTGTTCATCGGCGCGACCTGTGTGCTCGCGCTGATCGGCGCGAGCCTGCTGGTCTCCCAGCTGGAGCAACTGCGCGAGCGGCGCAAGCTGTTGTCGGCGCTGGTGGCCTTCGGCACCCGGCGCCGGACCCTGGGTCTGTCGGTGCTGTGGCAGGCGGCGGTGCCGATCGCGCTGGGCGTCGCGCTGGCCTCGGTGGTGGGCATCGCCCTGGGCGCCGTGCTGCTGCGCATGACGGCGACGCCGGTACGGGTGGACTGGACGAGCGTGCTGTCCCTGACGGGCGTGGGCGCGGCGGTGGTCGCGGCCATGACCCTGCTCAGCCTGCCGCCGCTGCTGCGGCTGACGCGGCCCGAGGGGCTGCGCGCGGAGTAGTCCCCGGGGGCTGAACAGCCCTCAGGGACGGGCGGGGCTCCACGGTGCTTCACAGGGGCCCCGCGGTGCTTCACAGGGGCCCCGCCCTCTCACGCCTCCGCGTCCAGCACCCGGACCGGCAGCGGGCGCAGCGACTCCCGCAGGGCGGCGGCCAGTTGCTGGTACTCGCTGCCCCGGGCCGCGCCCGCGCGCATCGCGAGGCCGACCCGGCGGCTGGGGGCCGGGTCGGCGAAGCGGGCGGTGCGCAGCCGGTCGCCCCGGGCGGTCTCCAGCTCCATCGCGGTACGCGGCAGCAGGGTGCAGCCGAGCCCGCCCGCGACCAGCTGGACCAGGGTGGAGAGCCCGGCGGCCGTGGTGGTGACCGGCGCGGCGGCCGGGCGCCCGCCGCGCCCCGCGCCCCGGAACTCGCGCCCCGCCTCACGGCAGATCTCCAGCGCCTGGTCGCGCAGACAGTGGCCCTCGTCCAGGAGGAGCAGGTTCAGCTCCTTCAGCGCCTCGCGCGGGATGACGCCGTCGCCGCCGCCGAGCGGATGGTCCGGCGGGGTGACCAGCACGAAGTCCTCGTCGAACAGCGGGAGTTCGGCCACCCCAGGCACGGCGAGCGGCACCGCGAGCAGCAGCAGGTCGAGCCGGCCGGAATGCAGGCCCTCGACCAGGTTCGCGGTCTGCTCCTCGTGCACCTGGAGGTCGAGCTGCGGATAGCGCTCGTGCACCAGGCGCAGCACGGTCGGCAGCAGATACGGCGCGACGGTGGGGATGACCCCGAGCCGCAGCATCCCGGTGAACGGCGCGCGCACCGCCTCGGCCTCCTCAAGGAGCGCCCCGACCTCGGCGAGCACCGCCCTGGCCCGCACCGCGAGGCGTTCACCGGCGGGCGAGAGCAGCACCTTGCGCGTCGTACGCTCGACGAGGGTCACGCCGAGCGTCTCCTCCAGGGCCGAGACCGCGCCGGAGAGGGCGGGCTGGCTCATCCCGATGGCCGCCGCCGCGTCCCGGAAGTGCAGCTGCTCCGCCACGGCCGCGAAGGCCCGCAGCTGCGCCAGACTCGGCTGCTTCCGGGTGCCGCTACCACTGGTCACTGATAACCACCTCCGATCAATGACACCGAGTGTAGCTATTTCCCTAATCAATGCACCCTGTGCCACGATCAACCCAGTCCAACCCATGGGAAGCACCTCCCGACCAGGGGTGCTTCCTCGCTGCAAGGAGAGCAAGTGCTCACTGTCGGTGACAAGTTCCCCGAGTTCGAACTGACCGCCTGCGTCTCGCTGGAGAAGGGCAAGGAGTTCGAGGAGATCCACCACAAGTCCTACGAGGGCAAGTGGCTCGTCGTGTTCGCGTGGCCGAAGGACTTCACCTTCGTCTGCCCGACCGAGATCGCCGCGTTCGGCAAGCTGAACGACGAGTTCGCCGACCGTGACGCGCAGATCCTCGGCTTCTCCGGCGACTCGGAGTTCGTGCACCACGCCTGGCGCAAGGACCACCCGGACCTGACCGACCTGCCGTTCCCGATGATGGCGGACTCCAAGCACGAGCTCATGCGCGACCTGGGCATCGAGGGCGAGGACGGCTTCGCGCAGCGCGCCGTCTTCATCGTGGACCCCAACCGCGAGATCCAGTTCACCATGGTGACCGCCGGCTCCGTCGGCCGTAACCCCAAGGAGGTCCTGCGGGTCCTCGACGCGCTCCAGACGGACGAGCTGTGCCCGTGCAACTGGACCAAGGGCGAGACCACCCTGGACCCGGTCGCCCTGCTGGCCGGTGAGTGACCCATGTCCCTCGACTCGTTGAAGTCCCGCGTCCCGGACTACGCCAAGGACCTGAAGCTCAACCTGGGCTCGGTCATCGGCAACTCCGACCTTCCCGCGCAGCAGCTGTGGGGCACCGTGCTGGCGACCGCCATCGCCTCGCGCTCCCCGATCGTCCTGCGCGAGCTGGAGCCGGAGGCGAAGGCGAACCTCAGCCCTGAGGCGTACGACGCGGCCAAGTCCGCGGCCGCCATCATGGCGATGAACAACGTCTTCTACCGCACCCGGCACCTGCTGTCGGACCACGAGTACGGCACCCTGCGCGCCGGCCTGCGGATGAACGTCATCGGCAACCCCGGCGTCGACAAGGTCGACTTCGAGCTGTGGTCCTTCGCGGTGTCCGCGATCAACGGCTGCGGGATGTGCCTGGACTCGCACGAGCAGGTGCTGCGCAAGGCCGGTGTCGAGCGCGACGTGATCCAGGAGGCGTTCAAGATCGCCTCCGTGGTCCAGGCGGTCGGCGTCACGCTGGACGCGGAAGCCGTTCTGGCCGAGTAATCGGCTCTGTCGGCCGCCGGGGCCTCGCTCACTCCTTGTGGGCGAGGCCCTCGGTGTTTTCCTGGGCGTCCCCGGGGGCTTCGTCCCCGGACCCCCCGTCGGCCTGAACGGCCTCGTCCTCAAGCGCCGGACGGGCTGGAAAATCCACAGGCAAGCCGGACGGTTGCTCCCCCATCGAGTACTGCCGCAGATACCCCACCACCGTGTTCGTCACCGCCACCAGCGGCACCGCCACCACCGCCCCGCCGATGCCCGCCACCATGCCGCCCGCCGCCACGGTGAGCACCACCGCGAGCGGGTGGACGCGTACCGCGCGGCCGAGGATGAACGGCTGGAGGATGTGGCCCTCGATCTGCTGGACGGCGAGCACGACCACCAGCGTCATGACGGCGGTGAAGACGCCCTGGGTCACCAGCGCGACGACCACCGCGAGCGCCCCGGAGGCGACCGCGCCGACCAGGGGGATGAAGGAGAACAGGAAGATGAAGACGGCCAGCGGCACGGCCATCGGCACGTTGAGGAAGTAGATGCCGAGGCCGATGAAGATGGCGTCGATGAGGGCGACCAGGACCGTGCCCCGGACGTAGGCGGTCAGGGTGCTCCAGGCGCGCGGACCGGCACCGGCGACACCCGGGCGGGCGGCGGCGGGGACGAGCTTCAGGAACCACTGCCAGATGCGCCTGCCGTCGTAGAGCAGGAACAGCGTCGAGAAGAAGACCAGCAGGATGCCGGTCAGGGCCTCGACCACGACCTGGACTCCTTCGAGCCCGGCGGACGTTATCTGGTCGGTGTTGGCCCCGATGGCCTCGCGCAGGCTCTTGGCGATTTGGTTGATCTGCTTGTCCGTCACATGGAACGGGCTCTTCAGCAGCCAGTTGCGCAGGTCGTCGATGCCGTTCTGGATCTGGTCGGAGAGCGTGTCGATGTTCTCCATGACCTGCCACGTCACGAACCAGCCCATCAGGCCGATGATGACGAACCCCGATATGGCGCTGAGCGCGGTGGCCGGGCCCCGGGGCAGGCCGTAGCGCATCAGCCGGGCGACCGTCGGCTGGAGCAGGGCGGTGACCAGCAGCGCGATGACGAAGGCGAACACCACCAGCTGGACCGCGCTGATGACCCGCATGAGCACCCAGACGGTGCCCGCGAGGACCAGCAGCCGCCAGCCCGCCTCGGCGGCGACCCGTACGCCCCAGGGGACGGCCTGCGCGGGGTCCGGGCGGCGGTCGGCGCCCGCCTGATGGGGCACCACGGCCTTGACGGGGTCCACGGGTTCGGCGGGCGGTCCGGCCGGCGGGGCGTGTTCCTTCTCCACCTCGGCGCGGAGCTCGTCAAGACGCTCGCTCATCTCGGTCAGACCGGCACCCAGCCGGCCGAGCCACCCTGGCATTCGCGACATCATCCGTCCCTCTTCCCCGCGTCCCGGGGGCGCTGCGAGCCGTCCGGGTACGACCGTACAACGCGAAAGCCCCTCCCCCTAGGACGGGGAGGGGCTGTGCGGGGTTGAGCCGGGTGGCGGCCTAGTACCAGCTGTTGGCCTGCCAGAACGACCAGGCCTGGCAGGGGCTGCCGTACCGGCTGTTCATGTAGTTCAGGCCCCACTTGATCTGGGTGGCCGGGTTGGTCTGCCAGTCGGCGCCGACCGAGGACATCTTGGAGCCGGGCAGGGCCTGGAAGAGTCCGTAGGCGCCGGAGGAGGCGTTGACCGCGCGGTAGTTCCAGCTCGACTCGTGGTTCACGATGTTGCTGAAGCACTGGAACTGGTCGCCCGCGACCATCTGACGGGCCATCGCCTGGATCTGCGCGACGGTGTAGCTGCTCTGCGGGGCGAAGCTGGAGGCGTCGCGGACGTCGTCGCGGCTGGCCTCGGCGGCGGCCTTGGTCTCGGCGCGCTCCTTGGCCAGCTTGGCCGCCTTCTCGGCGGCCTCCTTCTTCGCGATCGCCGTCTCGGCGGCGGCCTTGCGGGCCGCGGCCTCGGCGTCCTTCTTGGCGCTCGCGTCGGCCGCGATGGCCTGGGCATCGGCCTGCTGCGTCAGGGACGCGGTCTGCACCTCGGCCTGCTGACCCGCGGGGATGTCCGCGAGAAGCGTGGCGTCCGCTGCAGTCGCCTCGGGGTCGTTGGGCTGCGCGACGCTGCCCGAGGCAACTCCGACGACGCTGCCTACGGCGGTGACCGCGGTGGCGGAGGCCACTGCGAATCCCCGGACCGAAATCCGGCTCACACGGTTTCCTTCCAGCATCGCCCGCTTCGGTGACCCTGGCGGACGCAATCGTGCCCTTGGCGCTGGCCTCCCAACTGAGGGTCACGGGAGACACGGGCCCGATGGACAACTCCCTTGAGGGGAGCGCCGCGTGGTGCTCGGGCGGCATACGACGGAAGTATGGAGTTGGAATCGTGCTCCCGGTGGTGCCGCACCCTCCCTGCCAGGGGCGAGGGCGGTACCCGGGGGTACAGGTGTGTCGTATGCGGGGCCTGACAGGAATGAGACTCTGCCGTAACCGGACGGCGGGTGGCAATTCAGAGTTGCGTGTGAAAGCTCACACCTCGTTTGGCCCAGGGGATTTCAGGAAACGCCCGCGCATGAAGACGCCGCCCGGCTAAGCTCTTCGGCTTCGCCGGGCGGCGTCCTGGGGTTCCGAGCAGGCGTCAGATGTGGCCGTCCTCCAGCATTTCGGTCACAAGCGCCGCGATCTGGGACCTTTCCGAACGGTTCAGGGTGACATGCGCGAACAGCGGATGCCCCTTGAGTTTCTCCACGACGGCCACCACACCGTCGTACCGCCCGACACGCAGGTTGTCGCGCTGGGCCACGTCATGGGTGAGGACCACCCGCGAGTTGGCGCCGATGCGGGACAGCACCGTCAGCAGGACGTTCCGCTCCAGGGACTGGGCCTCGTCCACGATCACGAACGCGTCGTGCAGGGAGCGGCCGCGGATGTGGGTGAGCGGCAGGACCTCCAGCATCCCGCGCGCGGTGACCTCCTCGATGACCTCGCGGCTGGTGACCGCCGAGAGCGTGTCGAAGACGGCCTGGGCCCAGGGGCCCATCTTCTCCGCCTCGCTGCCCGGCAGATAGCCCAGCTCCTGCCCGCCGACCGCGTACAGCGGCCGGAAGACCATCACCTTCTGGTGCTGCCGGCGCTCCAGGACCGCCTCCAGGCCCGCGCACAGCGCCAGCGCCGACTTGCCGGTGCCCGCGCGGCCGCCCATGGAGAGGATGCCGATGTCCGGGTCGAGCAGCAGGTCGAGCGCGATGCGCTGCTCGGCGCTGCGGCCCTTGATGCCGAACGCCTCGCGGTCGCCGCGCACCAGCCGGACGTTGCCCTCCGGGGTGACCCGGCCGAGCGCCTTGCCGCGCTCGGACTGGATGGTCAGACCGGTGTGCACGGGGAGGTCGGCGGCCTCCGGGACGTACACATGGCCCTCCTCGAAGAGGACGTCCACCTGGTCGCCGGGGAGCGTCAGCTCCGACATCCCGGTCCAGCCGGAGGCGTCCGTGATCGCCAGTTCCGCGCGGTACTCCTCGGCCAGCAGGCCGACCGAGGACGCCTTGATGCGCAGCGGCAGGTCCTTCGACACCACGGTGACGTCGAATCCCTCGGCCTGGAGGTTCCGGGCCACCGCGAGGATGCGGGAGTCGTTGTCCCCCAGGCGATAGCCGGTGGGCAGCACGCTGGGGTCCGAGTGGTTGAGCTCGACACGGACGGTCCCGCCCAGTTCGCCGGTCGGGATCGGGGCGTCGAGGCGGCCGTGCCGGACCCGGTAGTCGTCCAGCAGGCGCAGGGCCTGGCGGGCGAAGTAGCCGAGCTCGGGATGGTGCCGCTTGGCCTCCAGTTCCGTGACCACCACGATGGGGAGCACGACCTCGTGTTCCTCGAAGCGGGTCAGGGCGTTGGGATCGGCCAGCAGGACGCTGGTGTCGAGAACATAGGTGCGCCGGTCGGGCTTGCGGCGCTTTGTGCTGGTCACCACGGAAGGACGTACCCCCTCGGATGAGGTCGGGGAGCGACGAAGAGGAGCTGGACCGGTTTCCGGCCCCCGCGTGCGGCGGGCCGGACACCGGCCCTCCGCGGCTGCTTCCGCGCGGGGACCGCACGGTCGGGCTGGTGCAAAGGGCCTCCCGGGCGGACGGCCCCGAGCCGCCCGCTGAGATACGACACCCGTGGTTCGGGCGTCGACCTGCCTTCGTTATGCCCGGCAACCCCCGCCACCATGCCGAACCCCCCTCTGGCACGCCGGTGAACTCGGTGTTACATCCGGGTGGAGGGGGGTATACGGGGCGATCGTCTCGTCGGCGGGGTCCGTCAGCCGCCGAAGCGGCGGTGGCGGGCGGCGTAGTCGCGCAGGGCCCGCAGGAAGTCGACCTTGCGGAAGGCCGGCCAGAAGACGTCGCAGAAGTAGTACTCGGAGTGGGCGGTCTGCCACAGCATGAAGCCGGACAGGCGCTGCTCGCCGCTGGTGCGGATGACCAGGTCGGGGTCGGGCTGGGCGCCGGTGTAGAGGTGGCGGCCGATCATGTCGATGTCGACGGACTCGGCCAGCTCCTCCATGGAGACGCCCTTGTCCTGGGCGTCGAGGAGCATGGAGCGCACGGCGTCGGCGATCTCCTGGCGGCCGCCGTAGCCGATGGCGACGTTGACCACTATCCCGTCGACCTCGCGCGTCGTCTCCTCGGCCTCCTTGAGGGTGCGCTGCATCCCGGCCGGCAGCAGGTCGAGGGTGCCGACGTGGTGCACGCGCCAGCGGCCGTCGGCGGCGAGGGTGCGTACGACGTCCTCGATGATGCCGAGCAGCGGGCCCAGCTCGTCCTGGGGGCGGTCGAAGTTGTCCGTGGACAGCAGCCACAGGGTGACGACGCCGACGTCGGTCTCGGAGCACCAGCCGAGGAATTCCTCGATCTTCTCGGCCCCGGCCCGGTGCCCGTGGACGGTGCTGGAGCCCGCCGCCTTCGCCCAGCGACGGTTGCCGTCCATGATGACGCCGATGTGCTTGGGCACCTGAGCGTGGTCCAGGTGACCTTCCACCCGGCGCGCGTAGAGCCTGACGAGCAGGCCGCGCAGCTTGTCGCGCAGGTTCACGTGTGAGCCCCTCCAAAACGGCCGCGGTTGCGGTCCCCGCGGAGGCCGAGCCTACCCCCGCCCATGGTGCGCCGGTGGCCGGGGGTTTCGGTGCCGGAGCCGTCCCCGAAGAAAAACGGGCCGGTCCGTGGGGGGGAGACGGACCGGCCCGAGGGGGGGTTTCCACCATAACCCTTCGTGAGGGATGGTGCGTGCATCAGCGCGCCACAACTACTCTGCGGAGTCACCCGATAGCGGCCTGGTGGGCATGGAATGCTTGATTCAGTAGCCTCGGATGGCTGATTCACGACGGAATCACAGGAGAAGCGGCCCGATAGACAACGAACAACAGGGTTTGAGCCGTCTCGGTGACCGCGTGGCGAGTTGTCCCGGGTCCCCCCTGGGAGCGACCCCTTCAGCGAACGGCGGACTTGACGATTCCGCTCCGGGACAGGGGGACTTCAGGGGGCCGCGGGGTCCGGCGGGCACCCGTGTCCGGGGTTCTGGTTTTGCTGCCGCGAACGGGGGGTGGCGGGCGGTGGGACGGCCGGCGCCCCGGCGCGGATAACGATGTGGTCACCGCCGGGCCGGCTCCCCCGGTTTCCGGGCGTCGAAGAGGTGCCGGGTGCTGTGGGCGACGAACGGTCCCTCCTCGGTGATCCGCTCGTGCAGCGCGCGCAGCCTCGGCTCGTACGCCTCGACGGTGAACCCCGGGACCATCCAGACGACCTTGCGCAGGAAGTGGACGACGGCGCCGATGTCGTGGAACTCCATCCGCAGCCGCTCGGCGCGCAGGCCGGCGATCTCGAGCCCGGCCGCCTCGGCCCCGGCCCGCTCCCGCCCGGGGTCGCGGCCGGTGCGGACCTCCTCCGGCTGGGGTCCGAGGAAGTACTCGACCAGCTCGAAGGCGCTCGCCGGTCCGACGTGCTGCGCGAAGTACGTACCGCCCGGGCGCAGCACCCGCGCGATCTCCGCCCAGTCGGGGGACACCGGGTGGCGGCTGAGGACCAGGTCGAAGGTGCCGTCGGCGTACGGCAGCGGGGCGCCGTCCGGCACCTCGGTCACGACGACGCCGCGCGGGCGGAGCAGTGCGGTGGCCCTGGCCGCGTTCGGCCGCCGGCCCTCGGTGGCGGCGATCAGCGCGGGGCGGGCCGGCGCTGCCACGCCCAGCGCGAAGTCCAGCACCTCGCCGCCACCGGTCTGCACGTCCAGCGCGGCCTCGGCACGGGCGAGGCGGTCGCCTGCGGAGCGGGCGTATCCCCAGGAGGGGCGTTCCTCGGTCGCGCGGCCCTCGAACCAGGAGAAGTCCCAGCCGTCGGTGGGGGCGGTGGCGGCTTCGGTGACGAGGGTGTGGAAGTCGGTGGGGGCGGGCCGGGCTTGGTCGGTGGCGGGCCGGGCGGGGGCGGGGGCGGGGGCGGTCATGGGGGCCATGGTGGCAGCGGGCTCCCGGGGTCGTCGTCTCCTTTTTCCGTGACCGGGATTCCGTCATTCCGTGCTTCGTGGGTGGGTACGGTCACGGCGGAGGTGGTGCGGGGATGGGGCGGCGGTGGCGGGACGGGGCGGGGACGCTGACGGTGCACGGGGCGGGGGGTGCGGTGGAGGTTCCGCTGGAGATCGCGGCGTCCTACCGGGCGCGGACCCGGGGGCTGCTCGGGCGCGACGCGGTGGACGGCGCGATGCTGCTGACGCCGGCCGGGAGCGTGCACACCTTCCGGATGCGGTTTCCCATCGACGTGGCGTACCTCGACCGGCGCCTCACCGTGATCGCGGTGCGCACGATGGTGCCGGGGCGCCTGGGGCTGCCCCGGCCGCGCTCCCGGCATGTCCTGGAGGCGGCGGCGGGGGCGATGGCGGGGTGGGGAGTGGGGGCGGGCGTACGGGTGTCGGTGTCGGGGGCCTCTACTGGCCGGTCTGACCGCTCTGACCGGTCTCGCCGGTGCGGGGGAAGCTGACCTCGACCCGGCGGTTCTTCTTCCGGCCCGCCTCCGTGGAGTTGTCGGCGATGGGGTACTGCTCGCCGTAGCCGCGTACCTCGAACGTCACGTCCGGGTCGTTGAGGTCCTGGTCGAGGACGGCCTGTACGGCGTTGGCGCGGCGCTTGGACAGGACGTCGCCGTGTGCGGACGAGCCGAGGTCGTCGGTGAAGCCGAACACCCTGATCCGTGTCGCGTTCTGCTTCTTGATCTCCTCGGCGATGGTCGCGATACGTGCCTTCGCGTCCGACCCCAGCTTGGCGCTGTCCTTCCCGAACAGCACCTCCGCCTGCAGCGCGAACGTCACATCCGCGTTCGTGTCCTCCCGCCGCTCGTCCCCACTCTGATCCTCCACCACCGACTTGATGTCCAACACCTTCGGCTCCGCCAGCGTTCCCCCCTCCGGGAGCTTCAGATCCGGGTCCGTGGGGTCGACTTTGACGGGGGCGCTGGCTGTGGGCTCCGTCCCCGGGGGCTTACCGGGGGTGGTGTCGTCGGCCTGGGCGGGGGTGTCGAGGAGGAGGGTGGCGGCGAGAAGGGCGAGGGGGAGCGCGAGGCGGGGGATGGTGGTCATGGGGGGCCTCATCAGGAGAGCTTGATGGGGACGCTGGAGAACGTGGGCAGTTGGAGGGTCAGCTCCTCCGTGCCGGAGGGCGGCGACGGGAACTGCATGAAGACGGGGATGCTCTGACCCGACTGGATCGTCGTCAGGCCGGTGGTCGTCAAGGGGCGCCCCTCCGTGTCGCGCAACACGTAGTAGCGCTTCTTGCCCTGTGGGTCCACGAGCGTGGCGCCGCCCAGCGATGTGCCGTGCTGCACGATCTCGGTCTCGTCGCCGCGCAACGCGGACGGGATCACGAGAGACTGGCTGCCGTCGTTCTTGAAGTTCCCGTTCAGGGTGACGAAACCACCCGAGTCCCGCTCAACGGACGTGATTTGAAGAAGGAGGCCGTCCTGGCCCCTGAGTTCGGCCAGCGGCTCCTGCGACTCGCCTTCCTGGGGAGTGGGCCGGGAGGCGCCGCCCTTGGGAGCGGAAGCCCGGGAGTCAGGCTTCTTCTCGTCTCCGCCACCCCCGCAGGAAGCCGCGCCGAGGACCAGACCGGCCGCAACGGCCAGCGCGGCGATCCCCCTCCCCGCCCTGGCACTGAACCCACCGTTCATCGCACCGCTTCCTTCGTTCCTAGTCGTCTCGTTCGTCAGTCGGCCAAGTGGACGTCGAAGAGGTCTTCGGGCTTGGGAAGGCTTTCCTCGTCATCCGGTTTCAGGTCCCAGTCCTTCCCCCCGCAGGTGAGGCGCGGCAGCGCGTCACCTTCTCCGGGGAGTCGGTACGTGCATCGGAAATCGATCACGGCGGTGGCGGAAGCCGTCGCCTTGAGGTTTTCCGTTCCGGGCACGATGGAGTCGCCGACCGTCTTGTTGGTCGTGACCTCGACCGTGTAGCGCAAGGGCGGCCAGTCGCAGCTCTCGACGCGTGCGTCGTTCCGAGCGGCCAGGTCGGCCGCGGGCCCGCACGGGTTGTCGACCTCCACGTCGCCGGAGAAGATCTTCGGCCATTGGGTGGGGTCGAGCAGGTCGTCCGCCCATGCACCCGCCAGCTGGTCACGTACGTCCTGCGCGGCTGCCAAGGCTGCGGCGTCCGCGGCCGTCTGGGCGCCGGACCGGTTCACCGCGGCCTGGCCGACGGCGAGGTACGCGAGCGCAAGAAAAAGCAGGCCCGCCACCACCGTGATGTAGATGGGAAAGGCCTGCCCGGAATCGCCGTTTCGGAAAGGAAGCCTCACACGATTTTGTTGATCTGCGCCAGGATCTTGTCGAGGATCGCGGAACCGATGCTGGTGCCCGTCACCGCCAGCACGATCGCCACCACCACCGCGATGATCCCCAGATACTCCACCGCGGTCTGGCCCTTGTCGTTCGCGTGGCGCTGTAGCGCGGTCACCAGTTTCAGGATCGGATCGCTCATGACGCTTCCCTCCGGCTCGGGCTCCGATCCGTTCACCGTAGGGCGGGAGGGGTGGGAGGGCCGAGGGTCCAGGGGCCCAGGAGGGGGCCCAGTCGGTGGGGTGGGGGGGCATTTCAGTTCACCCCCAGCCAGAGGGCGGTGGCGCGGCCACGGGTGGTGGTGTGGAGTTTGGCGAAGATGTGGTTGATGTGGTTCTTGACCGTCTTCTCGGTGATGAAGCAGGCGGCGGCGATCTGCCGATTGGTCAGGCCGGACGCGACGAGGTCCATGATCTCCGCCTCTCGGGTACTCAGTTGAAAGCGCGACCGGAAAGACTGTCCCACAGGGGATTGCAGACGCGAAAGGCTTTTGCCGGACAACTCCCCTACGGGAGAGAGTTTTTGCGAGGGGGCATGTGCATTCGCATCGCCTCCCAGATGGGACAGCAACGCCCGCGCCGCCCCCGGCGTCACATGCGGCCGCCCCTCACTGACGTCCCGTACGGCCCGTACCAACTGCTCCGCCGAGAACTCCCCGTGCACCAGATACCCCCCCGCCCCCAGCCGCATCGCTTCCCGCACGGTCTCCGCCTCGTGGCTGTAGGTCAGCATCATGACGGGGGCGACCCGCACCAGGTGCGGCAACGCGGGGATTCCGCCGACGCCGGGCATGCGGACGTCGAGGAGGACCACGTCGGGCCGGTGCCGCAGCGCGGCCTCGTACGCCTCGCGCCCGTCCGCCGCCTCCGCGACGACCGTGGTGTCGGGCCGGCCGGAGAGCAGCGCGGTGAGGCCCGCGCGGATGACGGGGTTGTCGTCGGCGATCAGCAGCCGGAGGCAGGCGGGCGGGGCGGGGGCCGGGAAGTCCTCCCGCGACGGGGTCCGTGGGCACATCAGTCGGTCCTCTCCGTCGGAGGCGGCAGGGGTACGTCCACCCGTACCTCCGTGCCGCCGCCCGCACCCGGGGCCACCACGGCACGGCCCCCCGCCGACTCCGCCCGTTCGGTCATGCCGAGGAGGCCGAAGTGGCCGGTGCCGCGCAGCCGTTCGAGGGTGGTGCCGGCGGGCAGGCCCCGGCCGTCGTCGCGGACGGTCAGCCGGAGCCGGCCGTCGTGCACGGCGGCCGTCACCTCGGCGCGGCTCGCGCGGGCGTGGCGGTGGACGTTGTCCAGGGCCTCGGTGGCGATGGCGAGAAGGGTGCGGGTGAGGGGCGGGGGCAGGGGTGGGAGGGGGGCGGGGGCACGGCAGGTGACGGGCAGCGTGGTGCGGGTGGTGAACTTGCTTGCCAACCGGTCGAGTTCCGCCGTCAGGTCCGGCGGCGGCGCCGTCTCCTCGCGCAGGTCCGTCAGCAGCGCCCGCGACTCCGCCGCCGCCCTGCGGGCCGAGCGGGACACCAGGGACGCCTGGTCGCGCAGGAGGGCCGGGTCGGGGGCGGGGCCGGCGGCGGTGGCCGCGAGGGCGTCGGCGGCGAGGGCGACTCCGTACAGGGTCTTGGTCAGGGAGTCGTGCATCTCGCGGGCGAGGCGGGCGCGTTCGGCGTGGACGGCCTCGGTGGCCGCGAGCCGGGCGCGTACGGCGGTGAGGGCCTGGGTGGCGGTGCCGTAGCGGAGCATCAGGTTGCGCAGGGTGGAGCCCATCGCGCCGGTGACGACGCACAGGCCGGGCAGCAGCAGCGACTCGGCCGGGCCGGTGTGCTCGCCCCCCTTCAGCGTGGCGTGGACCAGGAGGAGGATCAGGGACTGGAGGGACGCGAAGCAGGCGGCGCCGCGCCAGCCGTAGAGCAGTCCGGCCAGCAGCGGGGTGCAGCCGCTGACGTAGGCGAGGG
Organism: Streptomyces sp. NPDC005435; assembly: GCF_040703155.1. NCBI lineage: Bacteria > Bacillati > Actinomycetota > Actinomycetes > Kitasatosporales > Streptomycetaceae > Streptomyces > Streptomyces sp. NPDC005435. The sequence continues at coordinate 280,232 of NZ_JBEXEQ010000005.1, read as the reverse complement.
TGGTGTCCGGGCCCGCCGAGACGAGCAGCAGCGAGCCGAAGAGGGTGTCGGCGGCGAGCAGCGCGGGGTGCCGCAGAAGGAGGGGGCCGAAGCGCTCCCAGTCGCGGAAGAGGACGTACGACCCCATGAACGTCACGACGACCGCCGCCCCCACCAGCCGGGCGCCGAGCCCGGGCGCGGCGTTGAGCAGCGCGGCCGGCGCGGCCAGCACGATCATGGCGAGCCGGAACCCGAAGACCTGCCGGCAGAGCGCCTGAAGAGCCCGGACCTGGAGCCGCTCGGGGGGCTCGGGCAGGAGGCGCGCCGCGCTCTCCCCTCGCGCCGCGTTCTCCCCCGACGCGATGTCCTCCCCCGGCACCGGAACCGCCCCCGCCACCCCCTCACCGCCCCCGCTCGCCACCCCCCTCACTTCCCCGCCAGCGACCCGAAGTCCACGCCCGAGCCGAGGATCAGCCCCGCTCCCAGCAGCAGCATCGTCGCCGGGACCATGAACGTGGTGATCATGAGCGTCGCCTTGGGGACCGCGCGGGCGGCCTTGCGGCGGGCGTTCTGGGCGTCGGTACGGCGCATGTCCTTGGCCAGGGAGACCAGCGTGTCGACGATGGGGGCGCCGAGTTCCTCGCCCTGCTGGAGGGCGGTGACGAACATGGCGACCTGTTCGGAGTCGTTGCGGCGGCGCAGTTCGGCGAAGGCCTGGCGGCGGGTCATGCCGAGGTCCATCTGCCGGAGCGTGATGCGCAGTTCGTCGGCCCAGGGGCCCTCGTAGCGGGTGGAGACGCGGTCGAGGGCCTGGCGGAAGCCGAGGCCGGCGCTGACGACGACGGCGAGGACGTCGAGGAAGTCGGGCAGGGTGCGTTCGATGACGTCCCTGCGGACGCGCATCGCGGACCAGAGCCCGACCTCGGTCCACAGCGCGCCGAAGGCGAGCAGCAGCAGGGCGACGAACCACTGGCCGCGCAGCAGGAAGACCAGGAAGCCGGTGGCGCCGAGCGCGCCGTAGACCGCGCGGCGGGCGGCGTAGCGGTCGATGGTGAGGCCGCCGGGGTTGCCCGCGAGGTCGATGCGGCGCCGGTAGCGGGCGACCAGGCGGGGGCCCATCACGCGCAGCACGAAGGGCGCGTACCGCATCCCCATGCGGTCGATGACGGAGTCCACCGCGCCGGTGCGGGTGGCGCCGATCTCCAGGGCGAGGGCGAGGTCGCCGGGCAGCTTGGCATCGGCGCGGTACATCCGGACGCCGGTGAAGGCGCCCCAGACACCGAGGGCGGCGACGAGTGCGAGGAGGAGTGCCATGCGGTCGCTCACCCCCTCACACGTCGATCCGGCTCATCCGGCGGATGAGGAGGAAGCCGAGGGCGTACAGAGCGAAGGCGATGATCACGCAGGCCTGGCCGACGGGTGAGCCGGTCATGCGTTCCAGGGCGCCGTCCTTGACGCCGTTCATCAGGAAGAGGGCGCCGATGCCGAGGGCGGGTACGGCGTACGAGGTCATGGTCACCTGGGAGAGCTGGGTACGGATCTCGCGCCGGGTCTCCTTGCGCTCCTCCAGCGTCTCGGTGAGGTTGCGCAGCGCGGAGACCACCTGGCCGCCCGCACGGTTGGCGAGGACCAGCGTGGTGACGAGGACGACGAGTTCGCGCGAGGGGAGCCGGTCGGCGAGTTCGCCGAGCGCGTCGTCCATGGACTGCCCGATGGCCAACTGGTCCGATACGCGCGCCAGTTCCTCGCCCGCCGGGGCCTCCAGCTCCTCCGCCGCCATGCCGATGGCGGTGCGCAGGGCCAGTCCGGCCTGGGTGGCGTTGGCCAGGATGCGGGCCAGTTCGGGGAGTTGGCCGATGAACCGCTCGATGCGCTTCTGCCGCTGCCAGTTGAGGAACTGGATCGCGGCCCAGATGCCGAGGAGTCCGGCGATGGGGCCGAAGAAGGGTGCGAGGGTGGCCTCGCCGATGATCCACAGCCCGGCGACCACGGCGAGCAGGTAGACGAGGAACTCGCCCGGGGTGATGTCCAACCCGGTGGCGGCGAGCCGTAGTTCGAGTCTGCGGCCGGGTCCGGTACGGCGCAGCCGGCGGTCCAGGCCGCGGAAGTGCCGCCTGCGGCCGCCGGACGTGAGCTGCCCGGTGTGCGTGAGCCGGTCGACGAGGGCGGCGCGCCGGGCCCGCCCGGCGGCGTAGCTCTGCACGCCGAGGACGGCCAGGACGCAGGTCAACAGCGTGATGCCGGTGGTGAGCCGGACGAGCGTGGGGAGATCCATGGGGCCTACCTGGCTTCTCGGGTGGCGAGCTGGGCGTCGGTGCGGGCGACGCCGAACGCCTGCGGGACGGGCTGGCTCGCCATGTGGAGGCGGTCGGCGGTGCGGCGGGGCAGCGGGAAGTACTGGAAGGCGCCGGGCACCCGGCCGTCGGTGGTCAGGGGACGGGCGTCGAAGCGGGCGACGGTGGCCAGGCGGTACGGCTCGCCGCCGTGGCTGTCGAGGAGGGCGATCTCGGTGATGCGGCGGGCGCCGTCCGCGAACCGGGTGAGCTGGACGAGCACGTCCACCGCGCTGTTGATCTGGTCGTGCAGCGCGGCGAAGGGCACCTCCACGTCCGACATGGAGGCGAGGGTCTGCAGCCGGGTGAGCGCGTCCTCGGCGCTGTTGGCGTGCACGGTGGCCAGCGAGCCGTCGTGGCCGGTGGACATGGCCTGGAGCATGTCCAGGGACTCGCCGCCGCGCACCTCGCCGACCACGATCCGGTCGGGCCGCATCCGCAGCGAGTTGCGCACCAGGTCGCGGATGGTGATCTGCCCGCTGCCCTCGACGTTGGGCGGCCGGGACTCCAGGCGCACCACATGGGTCTGCTGGAGCTGGAGTTCGGCGGAGTCCTCGATGGTGATGATCCGCTCGTGCGCCGGGATCATCCCGGACAGGGCGTTGAGCAGGGTGGTCTTCCCGGTGCCGGTGGCACCCGAGACGATGATGTTGAACTTGGCCTGCACGAGCCCCGCGAGCAGGTACACCATCTGCTCGTCCAGCGAGCCGAAGCCGATCAGCTCCTGGAGCGTGAAGGAGCGCGGGAAGCGGCGGATGGTGAGGACGGGCCCGGTCAGCGACAGCGGCGGGATGATGACGTTGACACGCTCGCCGGACGGCAGCCGGGCGTCGACCATCGGATTCGACTCGTCCACCCGGCGGTTGACGGTGGAGACGATCCGCTCGATGGTCTGCATCAGCTGGTCGGCGGAGGCGAAGCGCAGCGGGAGACGTTCGACGCGGCCGCCGCGTTCGACGAAGACCGCGTCGGGGCCGTTGACCATGATCTCGGTGACCGAGGCGTCCTCCAGGAGCGGTTCGAGGATGCCGAGGCCGAGTGCCTCGTCCACCACCCGGCGGATCAGCTGGGCGCGTTCGACCGTGGACAGGACCGGGCCCTCGCGGCTGATGATGTGCCCGAGGACCCGCTCCAGGCGTGCCCGGCGCTCGGCGGGGGCCAGCGCGCTCATCTCGGCGAGGTCGATCTCCTCCAGGAGCTTGGCGCGGTAGGAGGCGACGAGGTGGCCGTCCTCGCCCCGGCTGCCCTGCTCCTCGGGGGAGTTGATGCGTGCCCGCAGACTCATGGGTCGGCTGCTCCTCGCTCCTGGTCAGTGGTCGAGCGGCATGGTGGCGGTCTTGTGGGCGGCGCCGAAGCTCCATCCGGGCACGAGCCGGGGTATGTCCACGGAGGCCGTGACGGTGACCGAGTCGTCCCCGGCCGCGCTCGCGCAGCTCACCGTCAGGCCTCCGCTGACCGCGCCCGCGCACGCGGCCTGGGCGTCCTGCCGCAGGGAGGCGGCGCGGGCCCCGGCGCGGGCGGCGGTGGAGGCCTGCTCGGCGGCGTAGGCGACGGCGCCGATCTGGAGTCCGGCGATGCCGACGATCAGCAGGACGGGGAGGAACCCCAGGTACTCGATGGCGACTTGGCCCCGGTCGCGGGCCCGGTCCCGCGTCCGCCGGCGCACCCCGTCCCGCCTCCGCTCACGTCCGTACCGCATCTCAGTGCTTCACCTCCTCCACGGCACCGGCGTGGCCGTGCACCGTGACCGGGAAGTCGATGGAGCCGGGGAAGAGGACGGGCACCTTGAGGGAGACGTCGGCCGTGACGAACCCGGAGCCGCCGCACGTCACCGTCGCGCCCCCTCTCCAGTCCCCCGACAGGTGCTCAAGGGCGGCCGTGCGGCAGGCGGCCTCGCGCGCGCCGCCGGGCGCCGCCGCCGTGCCCGCCCGTACGCCCTCGTCGGCAGCATTCCCCGCGAGCGTGAAGGCGTACCCCGTGAGCACGCACTGCCACATGAGCACCAGGGTCAGCACGATCAGCGGAGTCATCCCCACGAGCTCGACGGCGACCTGCCCCCGGTCCCCGCCCGCCCTCGGCGGCCCGTCCCCGGCCACGGTCCTCATCGCGGCCTCACTCCTTCCGCCGCCGGAAGCCGGCCGCGCCCCGGTCGCCGCGCTGCCGCTCGCCGCGCTGCCGGCCGCCCCGGTGGGCGGGGCCCTCCGGGGGCCTGGCGAGGCCGAGTTCACCGGCGAGGCTCCACAGGGCCTGCTTGACGGTGCTGCGGTGGTCGAGTTCGTGCAGCCGCCCGGAGTCCACGACGCCCTGGAGTTCCTTGAAGGCGGCGGGCACGGTCGTACGGGCCAGGGCGGTGCCGGTGATGCGCTGGACGAGCGCGGGCTGGATCTCGGTGGACCGGCTGAACCGGTTGATCACCACGGTGGTCTCCTCGGCCTTGCGGATCTGGAGCCGGTCCCACATGCGCACGGTCCGCTTGGCGGCGCGTACGGCGATCACGTCCGGGGTGGCGACCAGGAGCGCGGTGTCGGCGCCCTCCACGGCGGCCGCGGTGGCGCCGGTCAGCTGGGCGCCGCAGTCGAGGACGACGACCTCGTAGCGCGAGCGCAGCGCGGCGACGGTGTGCCGTACGGCCCGGTCGGTGACCTCCTCGCCGCGCTCGCCCTCGCCGGGCGCGAGGAGCAGGGCGAGCCCGGAGTCGTGCCGGAAGACGGCGTCGGCGAGGACGCGCGGCGAGATGTCGCTGATCGCGGCGAGGTCGACGACCGAGCGGCGGAACTGCACATCGAGGTAGGAGGCGATGTCGCCGGTCTGGAGGTCGAGGTCGACGAGCGCGGTGCTGCGGCCCGACGCCTGGGCGGCGAGGGCGAGTTGGATGGCGACCAGGCTCGCGCCGACCCCGCCCTTGGCCCCGCTGACGGTGACGACGGTGCCGCCGGGGCCCTCGACGGCGCCGTGCCCGAGGTGGCGCCGTACCCCGGTGGACCACTGGGCCACCGCCTGGACGCGGTGGGCGAGTTCCTCGTACGACAGCGGCAGCGCGACCAGGCCGCGGGCGCCGGCGTCCATGGCGGCGGCGAACAGGGCGGGTCCGGCGTCGGTGGTGACGAGGATGACGCCGACGGCCGGGAAGCGCAGGGCGATGTCGCGGATCAGCTCCAACGCCGGTACGGGACCGATGCGTTCATGGACGACGACGACCTCGGGCAGTTCGTCCACCGACTCCGCGGCGAGCCGGGCCAGGGTGTCGGCCAGCTGGGTGGAGTCACCGGCCGGCGGCAGCGGTTCGGCGTCGGGGAGCTGGCTGAGCAGGGTGGTGAGCGTGCGGACGGCGTCCGGGTCGGCGCCGGCCGGGAGAATCCTGGTGGGCATCCGGGCGGCCTCTCACTTGTCCGTCGCGAGTTCGTAGGTGCGGTCCCGGTCGGGTACGGCGGGGTCGCCGCCGGGGGCCACCAGGGCGAGCCGGACCCGCTTGGCGAAGGACTCGGCGTAGGTGACGCGCTGGGCGTCCAGGGTGGAGAGCGCGAAGGTGATCGGGACGGCGTCGGTGGGCTGGTTCTTGTCGTCGTCCGGGTCCAGGGCCTTGATCTCGCCGACGTCGATGACGCGCGCGTCCGTGACGATGATCTTCGACTGGTCGGGGTCGCCCTCCTTCCGCCCCTCGAAGGTGGCGTAGACGTTGACCCGGGCCCCGGCCGTGATCTTGCCCGCGACACCGGTCGCCGCGTCGATCATGATCGCGACCTCCTGCTGCCCGGGGCGCAGCGCGGGCCGGTCCACGATCATGTCGCTCTGCAGCAGCGAGCCGGGGCGCAGCGTGGTCACCGCGATCTTGCCGCGCAGCTGCGCGAGATCGGTCACCGCGTTGTCCGACAGCCACCGTTTCGGCATCCGGATCTTCTCGAACTGCCCCGCGTTCAGCGCGGTGTACGGCGGCACCGCCGACCGCACCCGGTACGCGGTCACCTCGGGGCCGACCTTGGACTGCACGTCGTGGACGACGGAGAGCACGCCGGCGAACGCGCCGAGCGCGCACAGAACCGACAGGATCAGGAGTATCACGCCGCGGCGCTGACGGGAGTTCATGAACCGTGCAACCTCATTGGGGGAATCGGTCGTGCGGGATATGAGCGCGGGGGCCGGGCGGCCGGTCAGGCGGGGGCGCGTCGTTCCAGGGCGCGGGGTTCGGGCGGGTGGTGGGCCGGCGGGGTGGCGGAGCAGAAGACGCAGAGGTCGCCGATGACGTCGACGCCGCACCAGTGGCAGACGGACTGCCGTACCGAGGTGACGAGTTGGTAGAGGACGGAGAGGTCGGCCAGATGGGCGCAGAACTCGATCAGGCGCTCGGTGCCCCACCAGTCGGCGGACTCGGCGGGCAGCGGGACCTCGCGCATCCCTTGGGTGCCCCAGGAGTTGATGAGCGAGGCGGTCCAGTCGGACTGGAGCCGGCCCTTGGCCAGGAGCAGCCAGGTGCCGAACTCCGGGCCCTTGAGGGCGGCGCCGGGGACGGCCTTGACGAGCTGCGGCTCGGGGTGGGCGGCGACGGCGAACTGGGTGCCGGGCAGCCAGGACTTGGCGTGTGCCTTGAGGTCCACCGGTACGCGGTCCAGCCGGGCGACCGAGCCGAGGACGGCGCCGGCGTGGACGTAGTGGGTGAGCAGGCGGCCTGCGGAGGCGAGCACGCCGGGGCTCAGGTCACAGGAGGCGAGCTGGCGTAACTGCCGGGCCAGGACGGCGACTCCGAGGGGTGGCAGCTCGGGCCGGAACAGGGCGACGCGGTCGCTCTCCAGCAGGGCGCGCAGGGTGTACAGACGGCGCAGCACCGGTTGCGGGGTGGCCTGCGAGCAGACGACGACCAGATGGCCGAACTGCTCGATGAGGGACTGGAGTTCCGGCAGGGTCTGGTCCAGCGGGCGCCGGTCGAGATCGCGCAGCACCACGGCGGGCATGGTCCGTTCGTCCTGCGCCGGCAGCGCCAGGTCGGCGCTGGTCACGGCAATGGCAGTTGGCACGCGCAGCTCCCCGCTCTTCGCATCACCCGCCCCACGGGTGATCACTCCCCTGGGCCGGGACGACTTCATTGCGTGACTACCTGAGCACTGTATCCACGGCTCGATCACGGGAGAACAGCGTTTGGGTACCTCGTGGGGAACTTGCCAGGCGCAAGTCGCACCAAACCGGGACGTGTTGATCAGGAGTTCGAAGTACCCCCGTTACGCGGCGACTTGACAGCCGGATTGGTCTGGACCAACTTGTACTCCTGGGGTGGATGTTCTTTCCCGCCCCCTCTCTTCTCCGAGAACTCCCCCACTGGAGGCTCCACTTGGACCTCGTATCCGTCATGCCCGGACGCGGCGGACGCGTCCGGGCCCGTACCTGGTCGGCGGCGGCCACGCTCGCCCTCGCGGTCGCGGGCATCTCCGCCGCCCCGGCCAGCGCGGCCGACGTCAACAACGCGAAGAACGCCGGGTTCGAATCCGGTCTGAGCGGCTGGACCTGCTCGGCGGGCAGCGGCACGACCGTCTCCTCCCCGGTGCACGGCGGCTCCGCCGCCCTCAGGGCGACCCCGGCCGGGCAGGACAACGCCCAGTGCACGCAGTCGGTCGCCGTGAAGCCGAACTCCACGTACTCGCTGAGCGGTTGGGTGCAGGGCGGCTACGCCTACCTCGGCGTCACCGGCACCGGCACCACCGACGTGTCGACCTGGACCCCGGACTCCCCGTCCTGGAAGCAGCTCACGACCAGCTTCACCACGGGCCCCTCCACCACGTCCGTGACGCTGTACACCCACGGCTGGTACGGCCAGGCGGCCTACTACGCCGACGACATCCAGGTCTACGGCCCCGACGGGGGCGGTGGCGGCGGCGACAACCCGACCGTCCCGGCCGCGCCGGGCGGGCTCGCCGTCTCCGGTACGACCTCGTCCTCGGTCTCGCTGGCCTGGAACACGGTGTCCGGCGCGAGCGGCTACAACGTCTACCGGGACGGCGCGAAGGTGGCGTCGGCGAGCGGGACCTCGGCCACGGTGTCCGGCCTGTCCGCCTCGACCTCGTACTCCTTCCAGGTCACGGCGGTGAACGCGGCCGGTGAGTCGGTGAAGTCGCAGGCGGTCACGGCGACCACGGCGTCCACCGGTGGCGGGGGCGGCGGCGGGGGCGGCACGCTGCCCAAGCACGCCGTGACCGGCTACTGGCAGAACTTCAACAACGGCGCGCAGGTCCAGAAGCTCTCCGACGTGCCGTCGTCCTACGACATCGTCGCGGTCGCCTTCGCGGACGCCACCTCCACGCCGGGCGCGGTCACCTTCAACCTGGACTCCGCGGGCCTGAACGGCTACACGGTCGACCAGTTCAAGGCCGACATCAGGGCCAAGCAGGCGGCCGGCAAGAAGGTGATCGTCTCCGTCGGCGGCGAGACCGGCACGGTGTCCGTCAACGACGCGACCTCGGCGGCGAACTTCGCCAACTCGGTCTACTCCCTGATGCAGACCTACGGCTTCGACGGCGTCGACATCGACCTGGAGAACGGCCTCAACCCGACGTACATGACGCAGGCGCTGCGCTCCCTGTCGTCGAAGGCGGGCTCCTCGCTGATCATCACGATGGCCCCGCAGACGATCGACATGCAGTCGACGTCGGGCTCCTACTTCCAGACGGCCCTGAACGTCAAGGACATCCTCACGGTCGTCAACATGCAGTACTACAACAGCGGTTCCATGCTGGGCTGCGACGGCAAGGTCTACAGCCAGGGCTCGGTGGACTTCCTCACCGCCCTCGCCTGCATCCAGCTGGAGGGCGGCCTCTCCCCCGCCCAGGTCGGCCTCGGCCTCCCCGCCTCCACCCGCGCGGCCGGCAGCGGCTACGTCTCCCCCACGGTGGTCAACAACGCCCTCGACTGCCTCACCCAGGGCACGTCCTGCGGCTCGTTCAAGCCCTCCCGCACCTACCCGGCCCTGCGCGGCGCGATGACCTGGTCGACCAACTGGGACGCGACGTCGGGCAACGCCTGGTCCGGCCCGGTGGGCACCCACGTCCACGCCCTGCCGTAACCCCGCCCGACCCCGCACACGAGGGTGCCCCGGACCGCCACCGGTCCGGGGCACCGTCATGTGGCCCGGGGGTGAGGAGATACCCGTTCGGGTCACTGGCCGACGTGGCCGCCATACGGGTCTACGCCGTCATGGAGTTCGGGCGGCTGCGGCCGCTGGGGGACGTACTCCCGCAGGGCGAGCCGCTCCGCCACGAGCTGTCGGAGTGGCCGGCCGTGGTCCCCGGGCTGCCGTGAAGGCCCCGGGCGGGGTCTTCACGGCAGAGCTCACGGAGTGATCAGGCTTCCTCGAAGTACGCGTCCAGTACCGCGTCCAGTTCCGTTTCCCACTGTGCGAAGTCGGAGCGGGACTTCGCCTCGATCTCGATGGGGTACCAGCGCTGGTCGGGGGTGTGGACGGTGATCGTGAAGCGCTTGCCGAAGCGGGGGGACTCCGTTTCGACGGCGGCGATCTCCGCCCAGGTGAACTCGCAGTTCTCCTCGTCGAGGGTGAGATGGACGCCGGTGCGGTCCGCCAGTATGCGGGCGCGGCGGTCGGAGGCTTCGAAGGCCGGGCCGTCCACGGCGTCGGTCCCCTCCGGCTCGTCCCGCGCGTCCGCTTCCGGCTCGTCCGGCGCGTCCGCCTCGGCGCCGGCCTTCGCCGGGGGCTCCGCCTCGGTGCCGGCCTTCGCCGCGGGCTCGGCGTCGGCGTCGGTCTCGGTGTCGGCGGCGGCCTTCGCCGGCCGTTCCTCCTCCGGCACCGGCCCGTCCGCCTCGGCCTCCGCGACCGGGCCGTCCGCCTCCGGCTTCGGCTCCGGCTTCGCCGGTGGCGTCAGGCCGGGGATGAAGGCCGGGTCGAATCCGGCGCCCGTGAGGGGCTCGCCCTTCACGGGCTTGCTGCTCGATCCTATGCGCTGGTCCACGGCGGCAGTATGGACGACTTACCTGTGCCGGAACCACCCGACGCTCCTTTCCCACCGGTAAGTCCCCAACGCACCCGTCAGACGAACACGCTCACCACCGCCGCCACCGCGAACCCGGCGACCGACAGCACCGATTCGAGGACGGTCCACGTCTTCAGGGTGTCCCGCTCGCTGATGCCGAAGTACTTGGCCACCATCCAGAAGCCGCCGTCGTTGACGTGCGAGGCGAAGATCGAGCCCGCCGAGATCGCCATGATGACCAGCGCGGCGAAGGCGGCCGAGTGGTGGCCCTCCGCCAGCAGCGGCGCCACGATGCCCGCCGTCGTCACGATCGCCACCGTCGCCGAGCCCTGTGCGACCCGCAGCACCAGCGAGATCAGATACGCCAGCACGATCACCGGAAGCCCCACGCCGTGGAACGTGTCCGACAGCGCCTGCGCGACCCCGCTCGCCTTCAGCACGGCGCCGAAGATCCCGCCCGCGCCGACCACGAGCAGGATGTTGCCGACCGGCTTGAGGGAGGCGGTGGAGACGTTCTCCAGGGACTTGCGGGACCAGCCGCGCCGGATGCCGAGCAGGTAGTACGCGAGCAGCAGCGCGAGGGTGAGGGCCACGAAGGGGTGGCCGAAGAACTCGATGACCGAGCGGCCGGTGGAGGGGTCCAGCGCGACCGAGGAGAAGGTCGCGGCGAGGATCAGCACCAGCGGGGTGCCGATGATGCCGAGCACCACGCCCAACGGGACGGGCTTCTCCTGGGGTTCGGGGGCGGCGACCAGTACCTCACCGTCCGGGACCGGCGCCTCGGCGGCGGGCGCCCCCCGCTGTCCCACGACCGCCACCCGCTCCGCCGCGACCGTCCGCCGCGCCTCCTCCGCCGCCTCGACCATGTCCTGCGGCACGGGGACGAAGATCCGCCGCCCGACCCACGCGGAGTACGCCCACGCGGCCAGCACCGCCGGTATGCCGCACACGATGCCCATGAGGACCACCCAGCCGAGCTGCACGTGCAGCAGGCCCGCCGCGGCCACCGGGCCGGGGTGCGGGGGCAGGAAGGCGTGGGTCATGGAGAGGCCCGCGAGCAGGGGGAGGCAGTAGAGCAGGATCGACTTGCCGCCGCGCTTGGCGGCCGCGTAGACCAGCGGGGCCAGCACGAAGATGCCGACGTCGAAGAAGACCGGGATGCCGAAGATCAGGCCGGTGAGGCCCATGGCGAGCGGCGCCCGGCGTTCGCCGAACAGCCGCAGCAGCCGGGCCGCCAGCACCTCCGCGCCTCCGCTGACTTCGAGGATCGCGCCGAGCATGGTGCCGAGGCCGATGATGATCGCGACGTGGCCGAGGATGCCGCCCATGCCGGACTCCAGCGTGGAGACGGCGTCGGAGCGCTGGACGGTGCCGAAGAGTTCGGTGACCGAGAGGCCGGACAGCAGGCCGACGGTGATGGAGACCGCGAGCAGGGCGACGAAGGGCTGGAGTCGCACCTTGATGATCAGGAAGAGCAGCAGGGCGATGCCGATCCCGGCGACCGTCAGGAGGCCGGGCGTGCCGTCGAGGAGGAGGAGCAGTCCGCCGGTGTGGGGTGGTGCCGCGGGGGCCGGCGCGGCGGCGAGGGAGAGGGACATGAGAGGGGGTCCTCTGCGTGAGTACCGTACGTGCATCGGGCTTTCGGGCAGGGTGGAGCGCGGCACGGCACCCCGAGGGGGATGCCGTGCCGTGTACCTGGTGCGGGTGGTGCGGGTGGTGCGAACTCGGCCGCGTACGGCCAGGACGCGAACTCAGCCGAGTACGGCCAGCGCGTCGATCTCGATGAGGAGCCCCGCCGGAAGCCCGACGTAGACCGTCGTACGGGCGGCGGGGGGCTGGGTGAGCCCCTGCTCCTCGAAGTAGGTGTTGTAGATGCCGTTCATCTCGGCGAAGTGGTCCACGTCCGTCAGATAGACGCGGATCATCATCACGTCGTCCCAGCCCGCGCCGCCCTCTTCGAGGATCGCCTTGACGTTGGCGAGGGTCTGGAGGGTCTGCTCGCGCAGGGTGGGTCCGGCGGGGGTGGGCGCCTTGCCCTCCTCGGCCGGGAGGAAGCCGACCTGGCCCGCGACCTGGAGGATGTTGCCCTTCTTCACCCCGTGGGAGAACTTCGCGGGCGGGGTCGTGTGGGTCTTCGGGGTGAGCGCGATCTTGTCCGTCATGGGGTGGGGTCCTTCACTGGGGTTCTTCCGGAGTACTCGCCGCTGATCGCGTCCGCGGTACGGCGCACCTGCGGGAGCAGGGCGAGGAGTTCGTCGGCGGTGACGACGACGTTCGGCGCGGAGACCGACATCGCGGCGACCACCCGTCCGTCGGCGCCGCGGATCGGGGCCGCGACGCAGTTGATGGACTCCTCGTGGCCGCCGAGGTCGGTGGCCCAGCCCTGTTCGCGCACCTTCTCCAACTCGCGCAGGAAAGCGGCCGGGTTGGGGGTGGAACGGGCCGTGTAGAGGGGGTAGTCGAGCCGTTCCGCGAGGGCGCGGCGCTCGGGTTCGGGCAGGTCGGCGAGGAGGAGTTTCGCGACGGCGGCGACGGTGAGGGCGACGGGCTTGCCGACGCGCGAGTACATCCGCACCGGATAGCGGCTGTCCACCTTGTCGATGTACAGCACCTCGTTCTCCTCGTGGACGGCGAGGTGCACGGTGTGCCCGCAGGCCTCGTTGAGGCGTACGAGGTGGGGGTGGGCGATCTCGCGGACGTCGAGGCTCTCCATCGCCTCCTGGGCGAGGGCGAAGAGGCGGGCGCCGAGCCGGTAGCGCTGGTCGGACTGGCGGTAGACCAGGCCGTGTTCGTGCAGGGTGCGCAGCAGGCGCAGCGCGGTGGACTTGTGGACGCCGAGCCGGCCGGCGACCTGGCCGAGGTCGGCGGGGCCCTCCGCGAGCAGCGGAAGGATGCTCAGGGCGCGGTCGACGGTCTGGCTCATGGGGTGCTCGTCTCCTCGGTGACCTGGCCGGTTCCGGTCCAGCCGGGGCCGAGACGCAGTCTCTCCCATGCCCGGTCGTCGAGGGCGGCCAGCCGGTCGGCGTGGTCGCGGGCGGGCGGGGCGGCGAGGTCGCCGGGGGCGGTGAGGGCGGCGGCGGCCATGAGGTGGCCGTGCCGCAGCCGGTCGCGTACGGGGAGGCCGCGCAGGGTGGCGGAGAGGAAGCCGGCGGCGAAGGCGTCGCCGGCGCCGACGGTCGCGACCACGTCGACGGTGAGGGCGGGGACGTGCGCGGTGCGCTCACCGGCGTCGGTGCGCTCGTACACCGTGGCGCCGTGCGGCCCCTCCTTGACGACCAACACGCCTGGTCCGGGCAGCAGGTGCCGTACGGCGTCGGCGCCGCCCCGCGCGCCCCAGGCGTCCTCCGCCTCGTCCGCGCCCACGAACACGATGTCCGCCCCCCGCGCCAGCTCCAGCAGCACCGAGGCGTCGGAGGCGTTCCGCCACAGCGCGGGCCGGAAGTTCACGTCGAAGGAGACCAGCGGCCGTCCCGGCCGGCGCGAGGTGAGCGCGCGCATCAGGTCCAGGCAGCCGTCCGACAGCGCGGCCGTGATCCCGGACAGGTGCAGCACGCGCCCCGCGTCCACCGCCGCGAGGTCCACGGTGTCGAGGGACATCGCGGAGGCGGCCGATCCGGCCCGGTAGTAGGCGACTTCGTGGGCGTCGGTGGCGCGGTCGGCGGCGGTGCGGAAGTAGACGCCGGTGGGCCGGTCGGGGTCCACGCGTACGGCGCTGGTGTCGACGCCGTGGGAGGCGATCCGCTCCACCAGGTGCGTGCCGAAGCCGTCGGCGCCGACGCGGCCGACCCAGCGGGCGGAGTGCCCGGCGGCGGCGAGGGCGCAGACGACGTTGGACTCGGCGCCGCCGATGCCCCGTTCGAAGGCGGGCACGTCGGCGAGGCGGCCGGGACGGGTGGGCAGGAAGGCGACCATGGACTCGCCGAGGGCGACGACGTCCACGGCGTCGTGGTCGGCGCTCGGCTGTCCGTCGGCGGTCACGATGGTCCTGGCTCCTGTCCGTGGGCCCGGAGGTCCGGGGGCCTGGGTCCCGGGCTTCGGGGTTCCAGGGTCCGGGGTTCCAGGGGTCCGGGGTGACGACTTCGTTGACCCCGTGTTGGCCGAGATGTTAGACAGCACTCAGCGACATACGCAATGGACGTTGCGCATATCGCAACACCGCAGATCAGGAGGCTTTCATGGCCCGTGAGACCGGCACCGACCCGCTGTCCCGGCTCGCCGGGGAACGGGTCGACCACCGCTTCAAGGGCCTCCCGCCGGACGCCGCCGGACTGACCGTCGCCGAGCTGACCGAGCAGCGCCGCAACCTCTTCACCGACGGCTTCTCCACCCCCGTGCTCGCCCTGTCCGCCGAGCGCCTGGAGCACAACCTCGCGCTGATGGAGGCGTACACCGAGCGCCACGGACTCGCCTTCGCCCCGCACGGCAAGACCTCGATGGCCCCGCAGCTGTTCGCGCGCCAGGTGGAGCGCGGCGCCTGGGGCATCACGGTCGCGGTGCCCCACCAGGTGTGGGTGGCAAGGGAGTTCGGCGTCGAGCGGATCTTCCTGGCCAACGAGCTGGTGGACGCGGCCGCGCTGCGCCGCCTCGCCGCCGAGCTGAGCGCCGACCCCGCCTTCCGCTTCGTCTGCTACGTCGACTCCGTGCGCGGGGTCGAGCTGATGGACGCGGCCCTCGCGGGCGCCGGGCGTCCGGTGGACGTGGTGGTGGAGCTGGCCGGGGGCGAGGGGGCGCGCACCGGTGCCCGTACGGAGGCGGACTGCCTGGCCGTCGCCGCCGCCGTGGCCGCGACGAGCACCCTGCGCCTGGTCGGCGTCGCGGGCTACGAGGGCGAGGTGCCGAAGGCCGATCCGGAGCGGGTCGCGGCCTATCTGCGCCGGCTCACCGCTCTCGCCGCCGCCCTCGACGCGGAGGGCCGGTTCGCCGGGGCCGACGAGATCGTGGTGAGCGCGGGCGGCAGCGCCTGGTTCGACCAGGTGGCCGAGGTGTTCGCGGAGATCCCCGAACTATCGCGCCCGGTACGGAAGTTGCTGCGTTCGGGCGCGTACGTCTCCCATGACGACGGGCACTACCGCCGCATCACCCCCTTCAACCGGGTGCCCGAGGAGGGCGCCCTGGAGCCCGCGTTCCGGCTGTGGGCCCAGGTGGTCTCCCGCCCCGAGCCCGGCCAGGCGTTCGTCAACGCGGGCAAGCGCGACGCGGCGTACGACCTCGATCTGCCCGAGGCACAGGTGGTGCGCCGGGACGGGGTGGAGCGGCCGGCGACCGGGGTGGAGGTGAGCGCCCTGTCGGACCAGCACATGTGGCTGCGCACCACACCCGAGGCCGATGTCATGGTGGGCGACTGGATCGGCTTCGGGCTGTCCCACCCCTGCACGTCCTTCGACAAGTGGCCGCTGATCCCCGTCGCGGAGGCGGACGGCACGGTCGTGGAATACATCCGCACGTTCTTCTAGGAGGCCGGGGCCGTGGACCAGCTCGTCATCCGGGACGCCGATGTGGTGGACGGCAGCGGCGCGCCCTCCTACCGCGCCGACGTGGTGATCGACCGGGGCCGCATCGTCCAGATCGTCCAGGAGGCCGCGGCGGCCGGCTGCCAGCGCCCGCGCGCCATGCGCGAGCTGGACGCCGAGGGGCTGGTCCTCTCCCCCGGCTTCATCGACATGCACGCCCACTCCGACCTGGCCCTCCTACGGGACCCGGACCACAGCGCCAAGGCGGCACAGGGCGTCACGCTCGAAGTCCTGGGCCAGGACGGGCTGTCGTACGCCCCGGTGGACGACCGCACGCTTGAGGAGGTGCGCCGGGCCATCACCGGGTGGAACGGCTACGGCGACGACATCGACTTCGACTGGCGCTCGGTCGGCGAGTACCTGGACCGGCTGGACCGGGGCATCGCGGTCAACGCCGCCTACCTGATCCCGCAGGGCACCGTCCGCGCCCTGGTCGTCGGCTGGGAGGACCGCCCGGCGACCCCGGCCGAGCTGGACCGGATGCGCCAACTGGTCGCGGAGGGGCTGGAACAGGGTGCGGTCGGCCTGTCCTCCGGGCTCACCTACACCCCCGGCATGTACGCCGGGAACGCCGAACTCACCGCACTCTGCCGGGTGGTGGCCTCCTACGGCGGCTACTACTGCCCCCACCACCGCTCCTACGGCGCGGGCGCCCTGGAG
Organism: Streptomyces sp. NPDC005435; assembly: GCF_040703155.1. Lineage (NCBI taxonomy): Bacteria > Bacillati > Actinomycetota > Actinomycetes > Kitasatosporales > Streptomycetaceae > Streptomyces > Streptomyces sp. NPDC005435. The sequence continues at coordinate 263,783 of NZ_JBEXEQ010000005.1, read as the reverse complement.
GCGTACGCCGAGATGGTGACGCTGACCCGGGAGGCGGGCTGCCCGCTCCATCTCGCCCACGCCACCATGAACTTCGGCGTGAACAAGGGCCGCGCCCCCGAGCTGCTGGCCCTGCTGGACGACGCGCTGGACGCGGGCGCCGACATCACCCTGGACACCTATCCGTACACCCCCGGCTCCACCACCCTCGCGGCCCTGCTGCCCAGTTGGGCGAGCGAGGGCGGCCCGGCGTCGGTCCTGGCCCGCCTCGCCGACCCGGCGACGGCCACGCGCATCCGGCACGACCTGGAGGTCACCGGCGCGGACGGCTGCCACGGGGTGCCGGTGGAGTGGGAGACGATCGAGATCTCGGGCGTGAGCGACCCGGCACTCGCCCACCATGTCGGCCGCACGGTAAGGGAGTTGGCGGACGAACGCGGCGAGGAACCCTGGACCACCGCGCACCGGCTGCTGACCGGGGACCGCCTCGGCACCACGATCCTCCAGCACGTCGGCCACGAGGACAACGTCCGCGCGATCATGCGCCACCGCGCCCACACCGGCGGCTCGGACGGCATCCTCCAGGGCACCAAGCCCCACCCCCGCGCCTACGGCACCTTCCCACGCTATCTCGGCCACTACGTACGGGAGTTGGGCGTCCTCACCCTGGAGGAGTGCGTCGCCCGCCTCACCGCCCGGCCCGCGGCCCGGCTGCGGCTGCCGGACCGGGGCCTGGTACGCGAGGGCTACCGCGCCGACCTGGTGCTGTTCGACCCGCAGACGGTCGGCGCGGGCGCCACGTTCGCCGCCCCGCGCACACCGCCGACCGGAATCCCGTACGTCCTCGTCGACGGCCGCTTCGTCATCGAGGACGGCCGGCGCACCGACGTCCTCGCGGGCCGGTCGGTACGACGCACTCCCCTGTGACCACCCGGCCCCGCCACACCCGAGCCTCGACGCGCCGGCCCGTGGTCCTGGAGTATCACCACGAACTCCGCCGCAGCCGACACCGCACACGCCTCACGAAGGGTCCGACCCATGCTCCCCGCCGACCGGATCCGAACCCTCCTGAGAGAGCACGACGACCCCGATCACCTGGAACGCCCCGAGAACTTCGACCTGCCATCCGCGAGGGACGCCTTCGCCCGGCTGGTGAGCGCCCTTGAGGAAGCCTTCGGGCCGTCATGCTCCAACGGCCTCGGCCAGGACACCAGTTACTACGGCGGCATCAAGATCCCGGTGGAGGCGACGGGCCTCGGCCGGCCTCTGTGGGTCCAGATGAGCAACTTCGGCGCCTACTTCGTCACCGCGGGAACGGGCGCCCACTGGGGCGCCCCCGACTGCGAAGGGGACCCGCCCGGGGAGTTCTCGACGTGGCTCGACCAGGTCTGCACCGCGGCGGGGTGCACCTTCGTGCCGGTCCAGCTGCTTCTGGAGCCGTACGACGGGCCGTCGGAGCTGGCAGGATTCCACGACGCGGAGTTGGCAACGGCACTGGAGGCGTTCGTCGCCGCGGGCGGTGACTTGGGCATCGACGGCGACGAAGACGAGGAGGAGGAGCTTCGGCCGGACACCTGGCACGACCGCTACTTCGAGTACATGTGAGAGGTGCCCGCCGTCCAGGGCCGGTGGAAGCGTGGAGCACTTCCCTCACCCCGGGCCGGCGGGCACCGGCCGTCACACGGTGGACCGGGGCCGAAAGACCTACGGCTTGGGCAGCACGCACCCCGCCGCGCCCAGGTTCAGCTTGTTGCCGGTCGTGAAGCAGGCCGGTATCTGATAGGTCTCCTCGGCGTAGTTGATGCCCTGCCGTACGGTCACCGTGCCGTTCTCGTCCACCTCGCAGGGGTTGTTGACCGTGCAGCGCCCGCCGTCCTCGTTGCCGGTGTTGTTCACCGCGACGACCTTGCCGGTGGCGGTGTCGATCACGGGTGAGCCGGAGGTGCCGCCGATGGTGTTACAGGCGGCGGTGTAGCGCAGCGAGTCCTTCCAGGTCCAGTCGCCCTCCTTGAGGCGGTACACGAACCCGTCGGCGTTGCAGCTGTAGATCCGCTTCCAGTAGCCGGAGACGACCTTGATGGCGCTGCCGGCCACCGGGTGACTGTCGTTCAGGACAAGCGCGTTGATGCCGTACGCGCTCTTGATGGCCGCGTAGGTGGTGGTCAGCCGGTAGAGGGTGACGTCGGTGTCGGTCATGGTCGAGTAGACGACCTGGTTGGCGCGGAGCGTGGCGACCTTGGTGCCCGCGGAGTCGAGCAGTCCGAAGGTGCGGCTGGAGGACTGGCCGGTGATGACCTCGCCGGGCTCGGGGAAGCCGGTCTCCAGGCAGTGCCCGTTGGTCAGCACGAGCGCGGGGTCGGAGTCGGCGGAGCCGGGGAGCCGGACGACGGAGCCGGAGCAGTTGCTGAGCGAGACGGTCCCGGCGAAGTCGACGGCCACCGCCTTGAGTCGGGGCGCGGCCTGGGCCGGTGACGCCGGGGAAGCCGGTGACGCCAGCAACGCCGGCGACGCCGGCGAAGCCGCGGCCGCCGGAACCGCGCCGAGCCCGGCGAGTGCCAGGGCGGACAGCGCGGCCAGGAGAGGCTTGTTCATGTGGGGGGTCCTCTCTGCGGATCGGACGGCCGGAGATCTTCCGGCCGTCCGTCTTGTCATGCGCATTGTCATTGCGCACACAAGAGAGGACAAGAAGGCATCCCTTCACACCCGCCCCCGGCACACCCCCTCAGGTATTTGGTGAGGACCCCTTCCCAAACCCTTGCGACCCCCCGCCCCCACTGTTACGTTGACGCGCATTCTTTGGTTAGGACTCCTTCCTAACCAGCAAAACGCCAGGTCGGACAGCAGGGACTACCAACATGATCGAAGCCGTACCGGACCCGGCAGCGTCGCCGGGCCCCGTCGGACCGCCGCCGGGCGGAGCGACGGCCGCGCAGCCGGAAGGAGCGAGCGGTGTTCACACTCGCTGAGGCCAACCTCCGGCTGAACGCCCAGCCCGTCGACTACGCACTGATCGCCGTGTACTTCACCTTCGTGCTGGGCATCGGCGTCCTCGCCCGCCGCAAGGTCGCCTCCAGCATGGACTTCTTCCTCTCCGGCCGCTCCATGCCGGCATGGGTCACCGGACTCGCCTTCATCTCCGCCAACCTGGCGGCGGTCGAGATCCTCGGCATGACGGCGGACGGCGCGCAGTACGGCCTGCCCTCGGTGCACTACTACTGGATCGGCGCCATCCCGGCCATGGTGTTCCTCGGCCTGGTGATGATGCCGTTCTACTACGGCTCCAAGGTCCGCAGCGTCCCCGAGTTCCTGCTGCGCCGCTTCGGCCGCTTCGCCCACCTCGTCAACTCGCTGAGCTTCGCGCTCGCCCAGGTGCTGATCGCGGGCGTGAACCTCTACGCCCTCTCCACGGTCGTCAACCTGATGCTGGGCTGGCCCACCTGGCTGTCGATCCTCGCCGCGGGCGTCATCGTCCTCGTCTACACCCTGCTCGGCGGGCTGTCGGCGGCGATCTACAACGAGGTCATGCAGTTCTTCGTCATCCTGGCGCTGCTGCTCCCGCTCACCTTCGTCGGGCTGCACCGGGTCGGCGGCTGGAGCGGACTGGTCGGCAGGATCGAGCACGACAACACCAACTCCGCGCTGCAGCTGCACTCCTGGCCGGGCACCAACCTCACCGGCATCGGCAGCTCCACGCTCTCCGTGCTCGGCATCGTCCTCGGCCTCGGCTTCGTGCTCTCCTTCGGCTACTGGACGACCAACTTCACCGAGGTGCAGCGCGCGCTGTCCGCCAAGAGCATGTCCGCCGCCCGGCGCACCCCGCTGATCGGCGCGTACCCCAAGACCCTGCTCATCCTGCTGATCATGATCCCGGGCATGGTCGCCGCGGTGCTCTCGCCCCAGCTCGCCGCGCTCAAGGCGGCCAACGCGGCGGACCCCTCGGTGCAGAGCCTGGGCGGGGTGTCCTTCAACAACTCCATCGAGCTGCTGATGCGCGACCTGCTGCCCAACGGCATGCTCGGCATCGCCATCGCGGGCCTGCTCGCCGCCTTCATGGCGGGCATGGCGGCCAACGTCAGCTCCTTCAACACGGTCGTCACCTACGACATCTGGCAGACGTACGTGAGGAAGGACCGCCCCGACGCGTACTACCTGCGCGCGGGCCGCGTACTCACGGTGGTCGGCTGTCTGGTGGCGATCGGGACCGCGTTCATCGCCGGGAACTTCGGCAACATCATGGACTACCTCCAGACGCTCTTCGGGTTCTTCAACGCGCCGCTGTTCGCCACGTTCCTGCTGGGCATGTTCTGGAAGCGCATGACCCCGGCGGCCGGCGGCGTCGGGCTCATCGCGGGCACCACCGCCGCGGTCACCGTCGACCTGCTCAACCGCACCGGTGTGCTGCACCTCTCGGGCCAGGGTGCCAGCTTCCTCGGCGCGATCGCCGCCTTCACGGCCGACATCCTGCTCAGCGTCGCCGTCTCGCTGGTGACCAAGCCCAAGAGCGACGCCGAACTGACGGGCCTGGTCTGGTCGTTGACCCCGCGCGAGAGCCGCGTCCACGAGACGACCGGGGAGGACGCGGGCTGGTACCGCAGGCCCGGCGTGCTCGCCGTCGGCGTACTCGCCCTCGCCACCGTCTTGAACATCGCCTTCTGGTGAGAAGCGGAGACCCCACGATGCCCGAGAACGAACCCCGGCGGACCGCGCCCCTGAAGGGCGTGCACCTCCTGCTCGACCTGCGCAGCATCATCGCGGCCCTGTTCGGGATCTACGGAACCGTCCTCACCGCGATGGGCGCGCCCGGCGCGAGCGCGGCGGACCTGCGCAAGACCGGAGGCTGGAACGTCAACCTCTGGTGCGGCCTCGCCATGCTCGCCTTCGCGGCCTCCTTCGCCGCGTGGACCCTGCTGCGGCCCCTGCGCGAGCCCGCCGGGGAGCCCGTGCCGGAAACCCCGGACACCCCGGAAACCCCGGAGCCCGCTCCCCTACCCGCCGCCTGACCTGCCGGCCTGTCCGCCCGGCGCCCGGCTGACCGGCGCCGGGCGGACAGTGCCGTCCGCTCCAGACCGAGGATTCCCATGACCCAAGTCCCCACCCGCGTCCTCTCCGACGGCGTGCCGGTCCCCGTCGTCGGCTTCGGCACCTATCCGCTCCAGGGAGCCGAGGCGGAGGCGGCCGTACGCGACGCCTTCGAGGCCGGCTACCGCCTGATCGACACCGCCGCGAGCTACGGCAACGAGGCCGCCGTCGGCCGGGCGGTCGCGACCGGCGGCCTGCCCCGCGAGGAGGTGTTCCTCACCAGCAAGGTGCGCGGCAGCGCCCACGGCTACGACGAGACCCGCCGGGCGTTCGCCGAGTCCGCCGGCCGGCTCGGCGTGGACCACCTCGACCTCTACCTCATCCACTGGCCGCTGCCCCGCCTGGACAAGTACGTCGACTCCTGGCGCGCGCTGATCGACCTCCGCGCGGAGGGGCTGGTGCGCTCCATCGGGGTCAGCAACTTCACCGAACGGCACATCGACCGGCTGCGCGAGGAGACCGGCGTGCTGCCCTCGGTCAACCAGATCGAGCTGCACCCCCGCTTCCCGCAGGCCCGGCTGCGCGCCGCCCACGCCGCCCGGGGCATCGCCGTCCAGAGCTGGAGCCCGCTCGGCCGGGGCAGCGAGCTCCTCGCCGAGCCCGCGGTCGTGGCGGCGGCCGAGCGGCACGGGGTGACCCCGGCGCAGGTGGTCCTGCGCTGGCATCTGCACCTCGGCGCGCTGCCGATCCCCAAGTCCGGTTCGGCGGAACGCCGTCGGGCCAACCTGGACCTCTTCGGCTTCGCGCTGGCCGAGGAGGAGATCGCCGCCCTGTCCGCCCTGGAGCAGGGCCGTACCGGCGGCGACCCGGAGACCCACGAGGAGTTCTGAGGGCGGCCGGCGGGCAGGCCCTCCGTCACCAGTGGTGCCGGTGCCGCCCTCCGCCGCCGCCACCGTGCGTGGGCCAGCCGGCGCTGAAGGTCGGCGTCGGCATGCCCCTCGGGACCGTGGCCGTCGCGGTGGGCGCGGCCGTCGGTGGCGCCTCCTTCGCGGGCGCGGTGCTCGCGGGGGCGCTCGGGGCGGCGGAGGTGGGCGCGGCCGGCTGCGGGGTGGCGCGCAGCGGGGTGGCCTGGGCCGGCGCGGCGGAGGGCACGCCGGCCGGCGCCGAGGACTGCGGTCCGGCCGCGTCCGGCGCCCCGCTCGACGCCTCGGACACGCCGGGGGTGGCCCGGTCGGAGGTCGCCGGGCGGTCGCCTCCGGAGGAGGACGTCACCAGGCCCGCGATCGCGGCGGCGGCCCCGACCGTGCCGACCACGGCACCGGCCACCGCCACCCGTCGGCGCCCGCTGCCACGCTGTCGCCGCGCGGCCGCCCGGGAGCCCGCCGCGGCCGGGGCGGGCGACGCGGCCGGCGCGGCCGGCGGCTCCATCTGGGGCGTGATGACCGGGAGTTCGCGGGTCGCGTCGTAGGCCTTCTGCCAGCCGTGGGCGACGGCCGGATCGGCGTACTCGTCGTACGAGGGGGCCGCGGCGGGCTGCGGCTGGTACACGGTGGGCGCGACCGGGGCCGCGCCGGCCGCCTCGTGCGCGCCGTACGCCCGCGTCTCGTACTCGCGTTCGCTAGACATGATCGCGAATTCTAGAGACGTGGAGGGCCCCCGGGACACCCCCGGTACGTCTCCGGAACGGCCGGCGGCGAAACCCCCGCAAAACCGGCGCGGCCCACGTGGTGCAAAACACGACGCGGCGCCCGCCCCCGGCCCGTAAGCTCGCGTCATGCAGGTGATCCAGTCGACCAAGCTCGCCAACGTCTGTTACGAGATCCGGGGCCCGGTGCTCGAAGAGGCGATGCGTCTGGAGGCGGCCGGTCACCGCATCCTGAAGCTCAACACCGGCAACCCGGCCGCCTTCGGCTTCGAGTGCCCCCCGGAGATCCTGGAGGACGTCCTCCGCAACGTCTCCACGGCCCATGGGTACGGCGACGCCAAGGGTCTGCTCGCCGCCCGCCGCGCGGTGGTGATGCACAACCAGACCCTGGGCATCGAGACCGACGTGGAGCACGTCTTCATCGGCAACGGCGTCTCCGAGCTGATCGTCATGGCCATGCAGGCCCTGCTCGACGACGGCGACGAGGTCCTGGTCCCCGCCCCGGACTACCCCCTGTGGACGGCGGCCGTCTCCCTGTCCGGCGGCACCGCCGTGCACTACCGGTGCGACGAGCAGGCCGACTGGATGCCCGACCTCGCCGACATCGAGCGGAAGATCACCGACCGCACCAAGGCCCTGGTGATCATCAACCCGAACAACCCCACGGGCGCGGTCTACGACGAGGCGATGCTCCGGGGCCTGACCGACATCGCCCGCCGGCACAATCTGCTGGTCTGCTCCGACGAGATCTACGACAAGATCCTGTACGACGGCGCCACCCACACCCCCACCGCCAAGGTCGCCCCCGACCTGCTCACCCTCACCTTCAACGGCATGTCGAAGGCGTACCGGGTGGCCGGCTACCGGGTCGGCTGGATGGCGGTCTCGGGCCCGCGCGCCCACGCCGCGTCCTACATAGAGGGCCTGACGATCCTGGCGAACATGCGGCTGTGCGCCAACATGCCGGGCCAGCACGGAGTCGCCGCCGCGCTCAGCGGCCGCCAGTCGATCAACGACCTGGTGCTGCCGGGCGGCCGGCTCAAGGAACAGATGGACACGGCGTACGAGCTGCTGACCCAGATCCCGGGCGTGAGCTGTGTACGGCCCAAGGGCGCCCTCTATCTCTTCCCGCGCCTGGACCCCAAGGTCTTCAAGGTCAAGGACGACCGGCAGCTGGTCCTGGACCTGCTGCGCGAGGAGAAGATCATGGTCGTCCAGGGCACCGGCTTCAACTGGCCCGAGCCGGACCACTTCCGGGTCGTCACCCTGCCGAACGTCGCGGATCTGACGGACGCGGTGACCCGGATCGGGACGTTCCTGGACGGTTACGGACAGCCGTAAGCGCGCGGAAGCGGCACCGCCCGTGACGGCCGGGCCGCCGTCCGTGACTCGACTCAACTTTAGACTGAATCCAAGCTAGGATGGTTTCCTGTCAGCGCAGAGGAGGCCGTCCCATGTACGAGGCGATCCGCACGAAGTCGGTCCACAGCACCCCCGCGGCCTCGGACTTCCCGCACCGCTCGCGCGAGGAGGAGCTGGACATCCAGCTCGCCGGACACCTCGCCGCGCTGCTCGCCGTCACGGACGAACTGCGCGGGACGGCCCCGGACCCCGGCCTGGACACGGCCGCCGAACGCCTCGCCGCCGAGGTGACCCGGCTGCGCGACGGCCGTCCCCCGGTGCGGGCGGTTCCGGCGGCGTCCGGCGACCCCGCGCGGCTGCACCGCCGGGCGCACACGCTCGCCGGGCGCGCCCTGGTCGTCGCCGCCTCCCGCGCGGACACGGCCGCCGCGATCCTCGCCGCCGAGCGGATGGACGCCCACGCGGGCTCGCAGACCGCGCCGGCCGCGCCGAGGCAGCTCAGCGCGGCCCGCTGACCCCGCTCAGCCCAGGCGCCGTACCAGCGCGCGGTACTGGTCCCACAGCTCCCTCGGGGTGTGGTCCCCGAAGGTGTTCAGGTGGTCGGGGACCAGCGCGGCCTCCTCACGCCAGATGTCCCGGTCCACCGTGAGCAGCAGATCGAGCTCGGCGTCGGACAGGGCGAGCCCGTCGGTGTCCAGGGACTCCCGGGTCGGCAGCACGCCGATCGGGGTCTCGACGCCCTCGGCGCGGCCGTCGAGCCGGTCCACGATCCACTTCAGGACACGGCTGTTCTCACCGAACCCGGGCCACACGAACCGGCCCTCGCCGTCCTTGCGGAACCAGTTGACGTAGTAGATCTTCGGCAGCTTGGACTGGTCCTTGTCCTTGGCCACGTCGATCCAGTGGGCCATGTAGTCGCCCATGTTGTAGCCGCAGAACGGCAGCATCGCGAAGGGGTCGCGGCGCAGCTCGCCCACCTTGCCCTCGGCGGCGGCGGTCTTCTCGCTGGCCACGTTGGCGCCGAGGAAGACACCGTGGTCCCAGTCGAAGGACTCGGTCACCAGCGGTACGGCGGTGGCGCGGCGCCCGCCGAAGAGGATGGCCGAGATCGGCACGCCCCGGGGGTCCTCCCACTCGGGCGCGATGATCGGGCACTGGTCGGCGGGGACCGTGAAGCGGGCGTTGGGGTGGGCGGCCGGGGTCTCCGACTCCGGCGTCCAGTCGTTGCCCTTCCAGTCGGTGAGGTGCGCGGGCGGCTCCTCGGTCATGCCCTCCCACCAGACGTCGCCGTCGTCGGTGAGGGCGACGTTGGTGAAGACCGCGTTGCCCCACAGGGTCTTCATCGCGTTGGCGTTGGTGTGCTCGCCGGTGCCGGGCGCGACGCCGAAGAAACCGGCCTCGGGGTTGATCGCGTAGAGCCGGCCGTCCTCGCCGAAGCGCATCCAGGCGATGTCGTCACCGATGGTCTCCACGCTCCAGCCGGAGACGGTGGGCTCCAGCATGGCGAGGTTGGTCTTGCCGCAGGCGGAGGGGAAGGCGGCGGCGACGTACTTGGACTCGCCGTGCGGGGGCGTGAGCTTGAGGATCAGCATGTGCTCGGCGAGCCAGCCCTCGTCGCGGGCCATGACGGAGGCGATGCGCAGGGCGTAGCACTTCTTGCCGAGCAGGGCGTTGCCGCCGTAGCCGGAGCCGTAGGACCAGATCTCGCGGGCCTCGGGGAAGTGCGAGATGTACTTGGTCCCGTTGCACGGCCAGGGCACGTCCTCCTGGCCCTCCGCCAGCGGGGCGCCCAGCGAGTGGACGGCCTTCACGAAGTCGCCCTCCGCGCCCAGCTCGTCGAGCACGGCGCTGCCCATGCGGGTCATCGTGCGCATGGAGACGACGACGTACGGCGAGTCGGTGATCTCCACGCCGAGCGCGGAGAGCGGGGAGCCGAGCGGGCCCATGCAGAAGGGGACGACGTACATCGTGCGGCCGCGCATCGAGCCGCGGAACAGACCGCCCTCGCCGCCGGCGCCCTGGAAGATCTCCCGCATGTCACCGGGGGACTTCCAGTGGTTGGTCGGACCGGCGTCCTCCTCCTTCTCGGAGCAGATGAAGGTCCGGTCCTCGACCCGGGCGACGTCGGTCGGGTCGGAGGCGGCGTGGTAGGAGTGCGGGCGCTTCACGGGGTCCAGCTCGGTGAAGGTGCCCTTGCCGACCAGCTCCCGGCACAGGCGCTCGTACTCGGCCTCGGAGCCGTCACACCAGACCACGTTGTCCGGCTGCGTCAGTTCGGCGATCTCGTTGACCCACGAGACCAGTTCCTGATGGGTGGTGGGGATGACGGTGGGAGCCGCGTTGTCGCGCGCCACGATCGCTCCTAGGTGAGGGTTTCCGCGACCCCGGTGGGGGTCTCCTTCGGTCGGCCCCGGCAGGGAGGCGTCGAGCACCCCCGGGGGCCGCGGCCCGGATGCCGTACGGCGTCCCGGTCAGGTGGCCGCTCATCCGGTGCCGATCGCACTCATTTGATCATCCGACGGGAGCGCCCATCTGTCCATAGGGCGTCACAGGTGAGCGGAGTGAGCACCGCCACGCCGTCCGTGTTCCCGCTGGACAGCCCGGCCGCGCTTTGCTTTCGCATGATGATTTGCTGGCGCATTCTTTACGCGCGGGGGCCTCGCCGCGCGTGAGACGATGACCTTGGACGCATACGGCGGGGGTCTGATCCGTAACTTACGGTTCCGTAGGTACGATGCGGCCCATGACTGCGTCCGCTCCCGCCGCGCTCTCCCTGCCAGAGTCCGTCAAGCCCCGGCTCCGCGGCTGGCTGCACCTCGGGATGTTCCCGGCCGCGCTCATCGCGGGTCTGGTGCTCACCGCCCTCGCCGACTCCACCCGGGGCAGAATCGCCTGCGGTATCTACGCCCTGACGGCGTGTCTGCTCTTCGGGGTGAGCGCGCTGTACCACCGGGGGGACTGGAGCCCCCGGATGGACGGCGTCCTGCGCCGCCTCGACCACGCGAACATCTTCCTGATCATCGCGGGCACCTACACCCCGCTCACCCTGCTGCTCCTGCCCGGCGCCAAGGGCCAGTGGCTGCTGTGGGGGATCTGGGGGGCGGCGGCCGCCGGGATAATCTTCCGCGTCTTCTGGGTCGGCGCCCCGCGCTGGCTCTACACCCCGTGCTACATCGCCATGGGCTGGGCCGCGGTCTTCTTCCTGCCCGACTTCCTGCACACCGGCGGCGTCGCCGTCCTGGTCCTGGTGATCACCGGCGGGCTGCTCTACAGCGCCGGCGGCATCATCTACGGCATCAAGCGCCCGAACCCCTCACCGCGCTGGTTCGGCTTCCACGAGGTGTTCCACTCCTTCACGCTCGCGGCGTTCATCGTGCACTACGTCTGCATCTCGCTGGTGGCGTACCAGCACGCGTAACCACTCCCCCCACCCTTCCGGCCACGGCGCTTCAGCCGTGGCCGTTTTTCATGCCCCGCCACTTTTTTTCATGCCCCGCCGCTTTCCCGTACCTGACAGTGAACCCCTATTGACTGCTGCAAGCTTTTGAGAGTTACTCTCATTTCATGGCTACTGTCACTCCCGCACAGGAAGCGCGCCCCGATCCCCGGCGCTGGTGGGCCCTCGGGGCCCTGGTCGCGAGCATGCTCACGCTCGGTTTCGACACGACGATCCTCAACGTGGCGCTGCCGACCATGGCCGCCGACCTGGGCGCGACGACGGGTCAGCAGCAATGGATGGCGGACGCCTACGTCGTCGTCTTCGCCGCGCTGATGCTCCCGGCCGGGCTCATCGGCGACCGGTTCGGGCGGCGCCGGATGCTGATCACCGGGCTCACGCTCTTCCTCGCCGGCTCCCTGGCGGGCGCGTTGGCGGAAGACGTGCACTGGGTCGTCGCGGCACGGGCGTTCATGGGCGTCGGCGGCGCGCTGGTCACCCCGCTGGCGCTCTCGGTGCTGCCCTCGCTGTTCGGCCCCGGTGAGCGCACCCGGGCCGTCGGCGTCATCTCCGCCGCCTCCGCGCTCGGCCTGCCGCTCGGCCCGGTCATCGGCGGCTGGCTGCTGAACCACTTCTGGTGGGGCTCGGTCTTCCTGGTCAACGTGCCCATGGCCGCGCTCGGCATCGCCGCCTGCGTCCTCCTGCTCCCCGAGACCCGCGACCCCGCCTCCCCGAAGGTGGACGTCCTGTCCGCCGCGCTCACCGCCGCCGGGCTCGGCGCGCTGGTCTACGCGATCATCGAGGCCCCCGGCCGGGGCTGGACCGACGCGCTCGTGCTCGCCATGTCCGGCGCGGCCGTCGTCCTGCTCGGCGCCCTCGTCCTGCGCGAACGGCGGGTCGCGCGCCCCATGCTCGACATGACCCTGCTCGCGCACCCCGGCTTCCTGTTCAACACGCTCGCCGCGACCCTGGTGATGTTCGTCCTGTCGGGCCTGCTGTTCCTGCTGCCCCCGTATCTCCAGGCCGTCCTCGGCCACGACGCCCTGGGCACCGGCGTACGGCTGCTGCCGATGATGGGCGGCCTGATCGTCGCCGCGCGGGCGGGCCAGCCGGTCGTCGCCCGGTTCGGGCCGCGCGCCGTGGTCAGCGCGGGCCTGGTGGTGCTGGCCTTCGCCGCGCTGCTCGGCAGCCGTACGACGGTCCACTCCGGCTACGGCTTCACCGCGCTGTGGCTCTCCATCGCCGGAGTCGGCTTCGGCTTCTCCGTGGTGCCCGCGATGGACGGCGCCCTCGGCGCGCTGCCCCGCGACCGGGCGGGCAGCGGCTCCGGGCTCATGATGACACTGCGCCAGGTCGGCGCCGCGATCGGCATCGCCCTCCTCGGCAGCCTGCTGGCCGGCACCTTCCGCGACCGCCTCGACGTCACGGGGCTGCCCGCGCGCCTGGCCGACACCGCCGGGGACTCCGTCGTCGCCGCGCATCTGATCGGCGAGAAGCTCGGCTCGGCCCCGCTGGTGGCCTCCGCCGACAGCGCGTATGTCCACGGCATGAGCGTCGTCCTGCTGGTGTGCGGGATCGCCGCCCTCGTCGCGGCCCTGCTGGCAGCCGCCTTCCTGCCGAGGCCGGCGGCCGCGCCGGGCCCGGACGGCGACGCCCCCGGCCTGGCCGCCCCCGTGGCGGATGCCCGACAATGAACCCCATGACGGCCGCACGCTCCCCTCTCTCCCCCGCCGAAGGCCCCCGGCTCGGCCTGCGCGAACGCAAGAAGATCAAGACCCGCGAGGCGATCCGCACCGCGACGTACGGGCTGATCAGGGAGCAGGGGTACGACGCCACGACGGTCGAGCAGATCGCCGAGCGGGCCGAGGTGTCGCCGTCGACCGTCTTCCGGTACTTCCCCACCAAGGAGGACATCGTCCTCACGGACGAGTACGACCCGCTGATGCTGGAGGAGCTGCGCGCGCGGCCCGCCGACGAGCCGCTGATCGACTCGCTGCGCCATGTGATGCGCCGGGCCCTCACGGCGAGCGAGGCGGAGGACCCCGAGGTGCTGCGCCTGCGCACCCACCTCGGGGCACGGGTCCCGGCGGTCCGCTCCCGGATGTTCGAGAGCATGTCGGAGACGGGACGGCTGCTGCGCCAGGCCCTCGCCGAGCGCCTCGGGCTCGACCCGGACGGCCTGGAGGTGCGCGTCTACGCGATGTCCCTGATCGGCGGTCTGATGGAGGCGTCCCTGTACTGGGCGGAGGGCGGCTGCGAGGGCGATCTCCACGCTCTGGTGGAGCGGGCGCTTGACGTGCTGGAACAGGGTCTGCCCAGCGGAAATCCCTGAGCCGAGGGCGCCCCGGCCGTGTCATTCTGGCGGGGTGAACGCCTCTGGGATCCACGTCGAAGTCGCGCCGGAACTGCGCCTGTTCCTCCCCTCGGGACGGCGCGAGGGCCTGGCCGAGGTCGCCGTCGACGGGGTCTCGACCCTCGGGCATCTCGTCGAGTCCCTCGGCGTCCCGCTGACCGAGGTCGGCGCGCTGGTCGCGGACGGCCGCGAGGTGCCGCGCTCGTACCTCCCGGCGCCGGGCGAGCCGGTGCGCGTACGTCCGGTCGTACGCCCCCAGCGGGTGCCCGGCGCCCCGCTGCGCTTCCTGCTCGACGTGCACCTCGGCACCCTGGCGCGGCGGCTGCGGCTGCTCGGCGTCGACGCGGCGTACGAGTCGACGGACATCGGCGACCCCGCCCTCGCCACCCGCTCCGCCACCGAGCAGCGGGTCCTGCTCAGCCGCGACCGGGGCCTGCTGCGCCGCCGCGAGCTGTGGGCGGGCGCGTACGTCTACAGCACCCGCCCCGAGGACCAACTCCGCGACATCCTGGACCGGTTCGCCCCCGAACTGCGCCCCTGGACCCGCTGCACCGCCTGCAACGGCCCGCTCCACCCGGCCACCAAGGACCAGGTCGCCGACCGCCTGGAGTCCGGCACCCGCCGTACGTACGACGTCTTCGCCGCGTGCGGGGAGTGCGGGCGGGCGTACTGGAAGGGGGCGCACCACGAGCAGCTGGAGGCGATCGTGGCCGAGGCGATGGGCGGGCGCGCGCCTGAGTACCCCGGGAGTCCCGGCTGAGTATCCGCGCCGATACGGCGGACCCGGCCCGCGCGGTGTGATCGGTGCATGGACCTCACGCCCGCACAGGAGCCGGCCGCCGCGCGGAACACCCCGGCGGCCCGGCAGGACTCGCCGGACCCCGTCCTGACGGGGTTCACCGTCACCGGACTGATCGGCCTGCTGCCGACGGTCGTGGTGAGCTGGCTGCTCGTGCTCTCCACCGACCGCGGCACCAGCTGCCTCATGTACGGCGAGCAGTGCTCGCCCGTCCCCGGCTGGGCCCTCTACGACGCCTTCGCCCTGGCCCTGGTCGCCGGGATGGCGGCGCTGGTGTGGCCGAGGGGACGGCGGACCGGCGGCAGGGGCTTCACCGTGCTGGTGCAGTGGGGGGCGCAGTGCGCGCTGGCGGGGATGATTCTGAGCGGGGCGTGAGGGGCGGAGGGATCACCGGGGGACGCGGGCACCCCGGACCGGTGGTGGTGATCCGGTCCGGGACGCCCGCGTCCCCCTCGGTTCTCCGTCTTACGCCTGGCCGGACTTGAGTTCCGTCCGCAGCCGGGCCGGGTCCGTCGTGGGGGCGTCGCAGGTGAAGTGCCGGCAGACGTAGGCCGCCGCCGCGCCGTCCACGAGCGGCCGGCCGGCCAGGAGCGGCAACTCCTCGCTGCCCACGGTGCCCACCGCCACGACCGTGCCGGGCAGCGTGCCGAGGAGCGCCGCGCGGCGCAGCGCGGTCGTGCCCGCGTCGGTGGGCGAGGGGCCGACGACGGCGACCTCGCGGGGCCCGTCGAGCAGCGCCTCGGCGGCGGCGAGCCCCCAGCCGATGAACCTCGGCACGCGGGGCCCGAGGGTCGTGACGATGCCCAACGCCCGTTCGGCGGCGGTGCGATGGGGCTCGGAGCCGGTGTGGGCGGCGTAGCTGAGCAGGGCGGCGGCCGCGGCGGACCAGCCGGAGGGGGTGGCGTTGTCGGTGGGGTCCTGCGGGCGGCGGATGAGCTGCTCGGCGTCGGAGGCGGTGTCGTACAGCGCGCCGGTCTCCGGGTCGGTGAAGCGGGCGAGCACCTGGTCGAGGAGCAGGCCCGCGAAGTCCAGCCAGACGCCCTCGCCGGTGACGGAGGCGAGCGCGAGAAAGCCCTCGGCGACGTCGGCGTAGTCCTCGAGGACCCCGGCGTTGGCGCCGGCCCGGCCGTCGCGGCTGGTGCGGGTGAGGTGGCCGTGCTCGTCGAGGTGCAGCCGGACCAGCAGGTCGGCGGCGGCCACGGCGGCCTCGATCAGGTCGGGGCGGCCGAAGTAGGCGCCGGTCTCGGCGAGCGCGGCGATGGCGAGCCCGTTCCAGGCGGCGACGACCTTGTCGTCCCGGCCGGGCGCGGGGCGCAGCGCGCGCTCGGCGAGCAGCCGCTCCCGTACGGAGGCGACCTGGTCGGCGTCGAACACGCCCTCCGTCTGCGGGAGTTGAAGCACCGACCGGCCGTGCTCGAAGGTGCCCTCCTCGGTCACGCCGTAGTAGCGGGCGGCGAGTTCACCGCCCTCGTCCCCGAGGACCGCGCGCAGCTGCTCGGGTGACCAGACGTAGTACGCCCCCTCGACGGAGCGGCCGGTGCCGTCGTCGCTGTCGGCGTCCAGCGCGGAGGCGAACCCGCCCTGTTCGGTGCGCAGTTCACGGACGAGGAAGTCGGCGGTCTCCAGCGCGACGCGGCGCGCGAGGGAGGAGCCGGTGCCGCGCCACAGATGGGCGTAGACCCGGCAGAGCAGCGCGTTGTCGTAGAGCATCTTCTCGAAGTGCGGCACCACCCAGTCGCGGTCGACGGAGTAGCGGGCGAAGCCGCCGGCGAGCTGGTCGTAGATGCCGCCGCGCGCCATGCGCTCGCAGGTGTCCTGCGCCATCTGCAGGGCGCCCTCGGAGCCGGTGCGGGCGTGGTGGCGCAGCAGGAACTCCAGCGCCATGGACGGCGGGAACTTGGGCGCCCCGCCGAATCCGCCGCGCTGCGGGTCGTACTCCCGGGTGAGCCCGAGCAGCGCCTGCGCCTGCTCCGCCTCCCCCGGCGGCTCGGTCCCCTGCTGGACGATCTCGCGCTGCGCGAGATCCCGCACGATCTTCCCGGCGACCTCCCCGACCTCGTCCCGCCGGTCGTCCCACGCCAGCCGCACCCCCTCCAGCACCTGCCGGAAGGACGGCATCCCGCCGCGGGCCCGGGGCGGGAAGTACGTCCCGAAGTAGAACGGCTCGGCATCCGGCGTCAGGAACACGGTCATCGGCCACCCGCCCTGCCCGGTCGCCGCCTGCACGGCCTCCATGTACACGGCGTCGATGTCCGGCCGCTCCTCCCGGTCGACCTTGACACTCACGAAGTTCTCGTTGAGAAAGTCGGCGGTGTCCTGATCCTCGAAGGACTCGTGGGCCATGACGTGGCACCAGTGGCACGCCGAATACCCGACACTCAGCAGGATCGGCACATCCCGCCGCCGCGCCTCCTCGAACGCCTCCGGCGTCCACGGCCACCAGTCGACCGGGTTGTCAGCGTGCTGCAGCAGATAAGGGGAGGTCACACCAGCGAGCCGGTTCATGCGATCCAGCCTCTCACAAGGGCCGGTACCGCCGGTGGGAGCGCACAGGCCCTGTCTCGGCCGGTTCCGGCGTCCGGGGGTGGCCGGTGGGCCGGCGCCGGAGGCGCCGGAAGCGGGCGGCCGGAAGGGCCGGAGGCGGGTGACGGGAAGGGCTCCGGACGGTCACCGGCTGACGGGCTGCCGTTCGCCGTCCGGCTTCCGGCCGGCCGGGGCGGGTTCGCCGGTTCGCGCCGTGGGGATCGCCGTGGCCACCAGCGCGGCGACGCCCGCCACGGCCAGGCCGATGATCAGGGCGGTGCGGAAGCCGCTTTCGGACGTCAGCGCGGCGCCCTGGGCCGTCGTGGTCATGTGCGCGAGGACGACACCGATGACGGCCGCGCCCACGGAGGTGCCGAGGGATCGCATGAGGGCGTTGAACCCGTTGGCGGCGGCCGTCTCCGAGAGGGGGACGGCACCCATGATCAAGGCCGGGACGGCGCCGTAGACGAGGCCCACCCCGCCGTTGATCACGAGTACGGCGATCATGATGCCCCAGGTCGAGCCCATCAGGGCCAGGGAGGCCGCGTAGCCGAGCGCGATGACCAACGCCCCGCAGATCAGCGTGGTTTTCGGGCCCCGGGCGTCGCTGAGCTTTCCGCCGTAGGGCGAGATCAGCATCATCACGATGCCGCCCGGGGCCATCCACAGGCCCGCGGCGAGCATCGACTGCCCGAGCCCGTAGCCGGTGGCGGCGGGGAACTGGAGCAGCTGCGGGAGGACCAGCATGCTGGCGTACATCGCGAAGCCGGCGAACACCGACGCGGTGTTGGTGATGAGCACGGGCCGCCTGGCGGTGGAGCGGAGGTCGACCAGGGGGTCCTCGGTCCGCAGTTCCCAGGCGCCCCAGGCGGTGAGGAGGACGGCCGCGCCGGCGAAGAGGGCGACGGTCACGGTGGAGCCCCAGCCCCAGTCGGCTCCCTTGGACACGGCGAGCAGCAGGCAGACCAGACCGGCGCCCAGTCCGAGGGCTCCGGGCAGGTCGAAGCGCTGCCCGCGCGCGGTGGGGGGCACAGGGGGGATCAGGAGGTGGACGAGGAGGGCGATCAGGGCGGCGAGGACGGCCGAGCCCCAGAAGAGGGCCCGCCAGCTCGCGTACTGGGCGACCGCGGCGGCCAGGGGAAGGCCGAGGGCGCCGCCGATGCCCATGGAGGCGCTGACGAGGGCGATGGAGGAACTGAGCCGTTCCACCGGGACGACGTCGCGCAGGAGGGCGATGCCGAGCGGCACCATGCCCATCCCCATGCCCTGGAGTCCTCTGCCGACGACCATCGGCACCAGGGAGGAGGACAGCGCGCACAGCACCGACCCGGCGATCAGGGGGACGGAGCAGACGAGGAGCATGCGCTGCTTGCCGAGCATGTCGCCGAGCCGTCCGGTCACCGGTACGCAGACGGCCGAGACGAGCAGGGTGGCGGTGACGACCCAGGCGGCGTTCGACGGGGTGGTGGACAGCAGGTCCGGCAGGCGCGGCAGGAGCGGGGTGACCAGGGTCTGCATGACCGCCGCGGTGGTTCCCGCGAGGGCGAGGACGGCGATCACCGCTGTCGCGCCCGAGGCGGGTTCCGCCTGTTGCCGTGTCACTTCTTGCTGTCGCATCACTTCTCCTGAAGGTGGAGGGATCGCCGGCCATGGCGATCCCTCGTCCGGCTGACGGGGGCGGGGCTTGCACGGACGGCGGGACGACGGGGCGGCGGGGCGGCGGGGTGTGTGCGGGTGCCCTGCCGCCCCGCCGTCCGCCGGGGTCACCAGGTGACCGGCAGCTCGTGCAGGCCGTAGATCACCGCGTCGTACTTGAACTTGACGTCTTCGAGGGGGACGGCCGCGCGGAGGGTGGGGATGCGGCGCAGCAGCGTCGGGTAGAGGACCTGGAGTTCCAGGCGGGCCAGCGGCTGGCCCACACAGTGGTGGGTGCCGCCGCCGAAGGCCTGGTGCTGGCGGGCGTTGCGGGTGATGTCGAGGGTGTCCGGGTCGTCGAAGACCAGGGGATCGCGGTTGGCCAGTTCCCCCAGGAGGATGACGCCGTCCCCGGCGGGGATGGTGCGGCCCGCGATGCTGATGTCCTCCAGGGCGGTGCGCCGTCGCCCCAGGTGCACGATGGAGAGGAACCTCAGCAGTTCCTCGACCGCGTCGACGACGACCTGGGGATCGTCGGTGTCGCGGATCGTCTTCAGCTGCTCGGGATGCCGGAGCAGCGCGAGGGTGCCGAGGCTGATCATGTTGGCGGTGGTCTCGTGACCGCCGAGCAGCAGGAGGACGCCCATGGTGGCCGCCTCACGGGCGGTGAGTTCGCCCGCCTTCACATGGCTGCCGAGTTTCGAGATCAGGTCGGGCCCGGGTGCGGCGATCTTGCGGGCCACCAGGTCGTCCAGGTAGTCGGCCAGCGCGTTGTGCGCCGTGGTCCGGTCGGCCCGGTCGGCCGTGGCGGACACGATGACCTTGCTGTTGGCCTGGAAGAACGCGTGGTCCTCGTAGGGGACTCCGAGCATCTCGGAGATCACCAGGGAGGGCAGCGGCAGCGCGAGCGCCTGCACGAGGTCGACCGGCTTGGGGCCGGCCAGCATGCGGTCGATGAAGTCGTCGGTCATGCGCTGAACGGACGGGCGCATGGCTTCGACTCGTCTGATCGTGAACGTGCCGCTGATCATGCGGCGCAGCCGCAGGTGCTCGGGGTCGTCCATGCCGACGAAGCTGAAGTCGGAGGCCGCTCCGTGGCCGTGCCGGGGGTCGATGGGGCTCGGGAAGTTGGGGGCGGCGAAGTCGACGCTCAGCCTGGGGTCGCCCAGGAGCTGCCGCTGCTCGGCGTGGCCGGTGACGACCCAGGGCGTCGAACCGCCCCACGAACGCACCTGGGTGACGGGGCCGTACGCGGCCAGCGCCTGCATCTCGGGCGACGGGGCGAAGGGACACGCGGCGGAGCGGGCCGGGGGGAAGTCGGGGACGGTTTCCTTCGATGCGCTCGTGGCGTTCACGGGGGGGGTCTCCTCGTCGGGTGGGGGGCCGCGGGTTCGTGGGCGGGCGGGGGTGCCGGCGGCGGGGCGGGTGCCGGCGGCGGGGCGGGTGCCGCCGTGGGCGGGTGCCGCCGTGGGCGGGTGCCGCCGTGGGCGGGTGCCGCCGTGGGCGCGGGTGCCGAACGGGCCTGCGGGCGAGGATCAGGCGGTCGCGGTGACGGTGACAGTGGCGGTCGCGGTCGCGGTGGACGGCTGGTGCGTGTAGTGGTCGAGCAGCGACGTGCGCCGGAGCCGGGCCTGCTTGGGCATGTTCCAGCCGACGACGCACTCGGGCCCCGACGGGCCGTCCAGACGTACGACGAACCGCCCGGTCCCGGCGTCGCCGTCCACCACCGTGGCCTCGGCTTCGGGCGGGACGAGGCCGTGGACCTGGATCTTCGTGTCGAACTGGTCGGTCCAGAAGTACGGCACGGGGGTGTACGGCCTGCCCTGGCCGAGGATGCCGGCGGCGACGGCGAGGGCCTGCTCGGACGCGTTCGTCCGGTTCTCCAGGCGCAACAGCCGTCCCAGTCCCGGGTGGTACCAGCGGGCCACGTCTCCCACGGCCCAGACGCCGGGAGCCGCGCGGCAGTGGGCGTCGCAGACGACACCGTCGTCCACGGTGAGGCCGCTCCCGTCCAGCCAGCCGGTGGCCGGAAGGCTGCCGATCGCGGTGATGACGACGTCGGCCTCCGGTTCCGTCCCGTCGCTGAGCCGCACTCCGGTGACGCGTCCGTCCCGCGTGTGCAGGTGCTCGGGGAGGACGCCGCCGCGCAGGTTCACCCCGTTGTTCCGGTGCAGTGCGGCGAGGTGCCGGGCGGCCGTCGGGCCGAGCTGCCGGGTCAGGGGCGCGGGCTGCGGGCCCGCCAGGGTGACCTCGGCTCCCGACTGCCGCGCGGTGGCGGCGGCTTCGGCTCCGAGCACTCCGTCGCCGAGGACGACGACCCGCCGGGCCGCGACAAGTTCGGCGCGCAGGGCCAGGGAGTCCGCGAGGGTCCGTACGGCATGCACCCCGCGTATCCCGCGCTGACCGGGCAGCAGCCGTGCGCCGACACCGGTGGCGATGACGACGGCGTCGGCCGCGAGGGCCCGGCCCGCCTCGGTGGTCACCTGGAGACGGTCCGCGTCGAGGGCGACGGCCTGGTCCCCGAGGACGAACTCGGCATCGAGCCGTGCCAGCGCCTCCGGGGAGCGCAGCCGGGCACGCTGCGGTTCCCAGGCGCCGCTGAGCACTTGCTTCGACAACGGCGGTCTGTCGTACGGCGTTTCGGCTTCGGCGTCCACCAGGGTGAGGGCTCCGTCGAAGCCTTTGCGTCGCAGCGCCTCGGCGGTCGCCAGCCCCGAGGCCGAGGCCCCGACGACGAGGACGCTCCGCACGTGGCTCACGCGGTCTCGTCCAGGTGGATGCACGCGCCCGGGCACACACCCGCGGCTTCGCGCACCTGCTCGTGCAGTTCCCGGGACGGTGTCTCGTCGAGCAGCACCACGATCCCGTCGTCGTCGCGCTGGTCGAAGACCTCCGGAGCGAGCACCACGCACTGACCGGCACCGCAGCACTTGTCTTCCTCGACAGCGATCTTCATCGGGTTCCTCGGATTCCGTGAGGGTGGGGGGAGGGTAAGCGCGGGGCGGGGGCGTGCACGGCCCCGGTGGGCTCGGTGGACTCGGTGGACTCGGTGGGTGCGTTCACGCGTCGTCCCGGCGCGTGGTGGGGGCGGTGAGCAGGCCGATGAGCGCGTCTTCGAGGTCGGTCGCCGTGCGCTGCCACGAAGCGTCGGGGTGGGACGTCCCGTCGGCGATCGCGCGCTCGTGGTCGGCGCAGGTGTGGATGAGCAGTTGCCGCGTCATGTCACCGCGTGCGCGCCGTATTCCGGCGGAGACGGCCGGCTCCAGGCACCGGCCCAGACTGCCGAGCGTCTGCTGCAGGCTGTCCCGGGTCAGCGCGTCCCTGACGACCAGCTCCCGCATCTGCGGGTCGGCGAGCACCTGGCCCGCGAACCGCGCCTGCCAGGACGGGACACCCAGGGACGCGAGGTGATCGGTGACCGGCCGGACCAGACACCGGACCCAGTCCCGGACGTCCTCACTGCCCTCGGCCTCGGCCACATACGTCCGCCGGATCGCCTCGACCGCCTCCCCGTGCCGCGCCATGACCGCCTGCACGAGCTCCGTCTTGCTCCCGAAGTGATAGCTGACCGCCGTCGTATTGCCCTGCCCGGCCGCCTCCCCGATCTGCCGGTTCGACACGGAGGACAGCCCGTGCTCCGCGTACAGCCGCTCGGCAGCCGCCATGATCGCCTCACGCGTCCCGGCCCCCCGGCCCCCCTTCCGCGCCCGGGCCTGCGCAACACCGCTCTCCATCCCACCGCTCCCTTCACACCGCACCACTCCTGCGGCAGCGCACATGCTCCAGTGAACCCGATCACCCGAATTAAATCAACCGACTGACTTAAATGGCCCTGCCGGCGGTGCCGGGTTCGACAGGACGGCAGCAGGACCGCCGAAGACCGAGCCACCCGACGAAGCCCACCGCCGACGCGCCCGCGCAGCCCCTGTCTCACTCTTCGAATCGGACGCCGCAGCATCACGGGCCAGTACCCTGAGCCCAGCAGTGCTGGAACTTTCGAGGCCCCTCGAAGGAGGTCCGCCATGACCGCCGAGATGGTGGCGCCCGCCTGGATGCATACGCAGATCAGCGCGGAGGAGTACGACACCTGGTCCGAGGAGCAGTGCGCCGGCATCGAGATCGTCGACGGGATGGTCGTGGTGAGCCCGAGCGCGTCCAAGCGACACAACCGACTGGCCCGAATCCTGGCCAATGCCCTGGACGCCGCCGCAGGCCCGGACTGGAACGCCGACACGGACTTCGACGTCCGTCTGCAGGACGTTCCGCTCAACAACCGCCGTCCGGACGTCATCGTCTACCGCGCGGAGACCATCGACCTCACCCCCACCCGCCCCGAGCATGTACTCCTGGTCGCGGAGGTCGTGTCGCCCGGCTCGGAAACCACCGACCGGATCGTGAAGGTGGACCAGTACGCCAAAGCCGGCATCCCCTTCTACTGGCGGATCGAGCAGGCCGCCACCGGCGTACCCATCACCTACACGCACGTCCTCGACCCCGCCACCGGGTCCTACCGGGACGGCGAGATGTTCACCGGCGCGATCAAGACTGCCGTGCCTTTCTCCGTCGTTGTCGACCTGGGAGCCATCTGACGGTGCCGCAAGATCGCTCCCTCGGGACCGGACACAAGGGAAAGCGGAAGTTCCAGGAGCACCTGGACGCGCTTTTCGCTGCGGCCGGATCTCCCAAGCCGGCCGCTGTCTGCGCTGCGAGCAGGGATCGCCTCGGGAAGACCACTCTGTCCGTCCAGCGCATCAGCGACTGGCGAAGCGGGAAACATGTCCCGTCGAACAAGCTCTTTCGAGAGTTTTTCCATTCAATCAATACCTTGGCCCGGCAGCGAAGCATCGCCCTGCCCGCCACACTGGCCGACCCGGCAGTGTGGGATCGCCTACTGCGCGCGGCACGGGCCAGGACTCCTCCTCCGGCGCAGGAAGAATCGCGTCATATAACGGTGGGAGCAACCCGGATCCCGATCCGTCCGGTGGCAGACGCCAACCCCCTGGAACTGGGTGTCCACCGAACCAGTCGCTTGGAGGGTGCTCCTCCGCTACCGGCTTATGTGCCACGAGACGCGGACGAATCGGTCTCGGCCCAACTGGTGAAGGCCAAGGAGA
Source organism: Streptomyces sp. NPDC005435 (assembly GCF_040703155.1). NCBI lineage: Bacteria > Bacillati > Actinomycetota > Actinomycetes > Kitasatosporales > Streptomycetaceae > Streptomyces > Streptomyces sp. NPDC005435. The sequence goes on along the minus strand of NZ_JBEXEQ010000005.1, from coordinate 239,918 downwards.
AAGGTGGCCTCGTCCTGCTGGTCGGCGAGTCCACGGCCGGAAAATCACGCTGCGCCTTCGAGGCCGTACGACGCGAAGTGCCGGACCACTGGATCATTGCACCGCCTGCGGCGAGCGAGCTGAGCCCCGTGTTGTCGCACATATCGCTAGCCGGTTCCGGCCGACGGAAGTTCGTGCTCTGGCTGGACGACCTCGACCGCTTCCTCCTCCCTGGCGGCCTCGACCAAGGCATGCTGTCCACGCTCCTCGAGCAACGAGTTGTGGTGATGGCCACCATGCGTGCCGAGGCCTACGGCAATTACAGCGAACGTGCGCTCAGAGGCGCGGAAACCGCAGTGGCATCTGTGCGACGTCTCGGGTCGAGCGTCCTGAATCTCATCGAGCCGGTCCTCCTGGGACGGCAGTGGTCCGAGGCAGAAATGGGCAGGCTCCGCGCGCACCTTGCCGAGCCGCAGCCCGACACACGTCTCGTCGACGCCGCTCACCACCACGGCGTTCACGGCATCGGAGAATACCTCGCAGCCGGGCCGAAACTGCTCGCCGAGTTCCTGACGACGAGGCGTCAGCCGAAGGGGCACCCCCGGGGTGCGGCCTTGGTCCAGGCAGCCATTGACCTTGCGCGAGCGGGTATCTCCACTCCTCTGCCCGCCGAGACTCTGCTGGAGCTGTCTACGTGTTATCTCACCAGCGGGGATGCCTCCCGTCTCCGAGCCGAAAGCCCCGAGCAGGCTCTGATGTGGGCGACCGAGATCCAGTTCGGTGTCGCGGGGATGCTGGTCGCCACAGAGACCGCGGAAGCCTGGCGGCCGTTCGACTACCTCGTGGATGCCACTGCTCGCGCCGCCGAAGTGGCGGACATCCCTGACGAAGTGTGGGAGGCGGCAGTCGCACACGCCGATGGCGGTGGCGAACTACTCGCTGTCGGACGGTCCGCCTTTCGCTTCGGTCGTCTGGCCCTCGCTGAGCGCTGCTTCTCTCCTCTGGCAGCCAGAGGGAACCAGGCCGCCATGCACGACCTCGGGTTCGTGCAACGCGAACGACGCCCGGAGCGCACGTGGCCCTCGTGGTACCGAACGGTTTCCGAAACAGGAACTCCCTTGCAAGCCCGCGCGCTTGGCGCCCTGCACGACATCGAAAGACGATGGGACGAAGCAGCGGCTTGCTACGAGCGGGCCGCGGCCCAGGGGGACGCTCTCGCCATGCGCCTCCGGGGCGTGATCGCACAGCGGCACCGGCAATACGACGAAGCACACGAGTGGTACGTCCGCGCCGCAGAAGGCGGAGACGCGGTAGCGATCGCATGCTTCAACGAACCAAGAATCTGTCAACCCGAAGAGGGTCACGAGCTAGGTTCGAAAACCTGGCATCCGGACGCCGAATGGGATGAAGAGGAGGAGGAGCCGTGGCAGATGACGGCACGTACGTCGCGCATCCTCAGCTGCAACCTGGAGATCCTCGCCGATATGGCGCATGCAGAGCTGAATGAACTGGGTGATCAACCAGTATCACCGGACAGCTTTGGAGTCTTCTTCGCGTGCTTGCCGGCATCCACTTGGAGCCAGCCACGATCTTGGCGGCGCAGGATGCTGAGAGCGTTGGACGATCTCAACGAAGACATCGCTCTCGGCCGTGCTCCCGAACCACGCTGCGCGGCAGAAGAGCTGGCCCTCCACTTCGCCCTGGAAAGCGCCTCGGCAATGACTTGCGACCAACCGGAGCTGGTGGCTGAGTTCACCGAAGGGATTCCTGAGCAGCAGGGCGACTACGACTGGTCCGTTTGCTCGGATCTGCTCTTTCAGGACCACGATGTGCTTTTCCTGTACGACCCGATAATGCGGGGATTGGAACATCCTGATGACCCCAACAACCAAAGGGTGGGCATCGGAGATCCGCAGTCCGAGAGATGGTTCAAGGAGTTCGGGAACGTGCCGCCTCGCGATCCGACCCGCGGGTTCGTCCATTGATACGGCTCCGGCGGCAGCCCTCCGGACCGGAACTCCGGACATCATCCTCCTGACCAGGCACTTTGAAGTGTCCTGGTACACAACGCGCCTCGGAGTTCCCGCACCACGCAGCCTTGTATGAGCGTCAGCGCACCAGCCGGTGCGCCGTCACTCCGAAGGGCTCTCATCGTGACCGTTCCCCTGCTGACTACCGTGATCTGCGCCGGTGTGCTCACCCTTCAGCGAGTCATCTACCCGCTGGTCCTTCTCGCCGGCTTCTTGTCAGCGCTGCGCGGCCTGAGCAACCGTGAGCGGGTGGCGACCTTCCGCGCTTTTTCCCAAGCAGTCGCAGCCGTGAGCCGAGACGCCACGCGCTATCCCGCACGCTCGACTCCACGCTCTCCTGTGGCTTCCCCGCATCGGTAGAGCAGCCACTCGCTTTCGACCTCGTCGGACACCGCTCCAGCAGCGCACGCACCTCGTCCACGGCCGTACCTCCAATGCGCCGGCCTTCAGGCGCCGCGTTGTGTCCCTCTTGATCCAGAGGGACACAACGCGGCGCCTGAAGCTCGGTCAGGGGTGACCCCGTGGGTGCGGCGGATGTGCGGGCGTTCGCGGGGGCCGGGTGGGCGATGATCGCGTCGGACCACTGCGGGCGTTCGGGCGCCCGGCGGGTGGGCCTCGGTCACGATGAGGTCGGACGGGTGCGCGGATTCCGGCTCGTGGGCGGGCTGGCCCGGGACGGTGTCGGGGAGGACACCCGGGTGGCGCTTCCGGCGGACGCGCCGCGAACATACGTGGGGTTCTCCGATGGCGGCCACCTCGGCATCGTCGCCGCGACTCGTGTCCGGCGGCTGGGCGATCGGCGGCGGCATCCTCCTGGCCCCCTGAGCAAAGGCGGCGCCACCGCGATCGGTCGCCACGGCACCCGCGTACTCACCCTCGTCGGCGCCCGCGACCACCTGATCGACGCCGACGAACGCGGTGGCATCGACCGGTGCCTGAAGGCGGCCAAAGTGCCCCATGAACTGCGCGTCTACGAAGACGCCCCCACGGATTCCTCTGCGAGGAGCGGCCGGAGACGTGCGACGCGTTCGGGCGTTGGAGGGGGCCGTTTCCGCGTCAGGCGTGCGGCCGCCTCGCGACAGCGCTGGCGAGGCTGTGCGGACCTGGGAGTCGTCCGCCAAGTACCGCGCCGTTCAGATCAGTTCGGCCACCCTTCGCCCCGGACGGTTCCGGCGCCAGCCCACGGTGAGGAAGGTGAGCATCGCCACGGGCGGGACGGCGCAGACGGTCCAGCTGGCGGCCAGTGGGGGGCCGGGCTGGTGCAGTACGTCGATGGCGTGGAGCGTGCCGCGGCCGTGGCCGGCGGGGCCGTCGAGGGCGAAGGTGAAGTCCCATTTCCCGGGTTCCGGGAGTGCCGCGACGTCCAGTCCCCAGACGTCCAGTTTGCGGGGGTGGCGGGAGAGGGGGGAGGTGCGGTCGTCCGGGTCGAGGCCGGGGCCGTCGATGGTGAGGGTGCCGGACTTGTTCGCGATGCCGCCCTCGGGGGCGAACGTGAAGTCGAGGGACTGCATGGCGCGCAACGGCCACTGGGAGAAGCCGACCGTGACCTGGTAGGGACCGGCCTGCACCCGCTCGGTGTGGACGATGCCGACGGGGGCGTAGGCCGAGGCCGGGGCGACCGGGACGAAGAGGAACGCGAGGACGGCGGTCGCGGCGGTCGCGGCGGCACGGAGGTGTGAGCGTACGGAGCGCATGGGTCAGCGGCCCTTCGTGGTGGCTGTCGTGATGGCTGTCGTGGACTGCTCGCGCAGCAGGACGGCGAGGCGTGCGGCGAGGAAACCGGCGAGAGCTCCGGTGACCAGTCCCGTGACGGCCATCGCCGGCAGACCGGCGGGGGCCGGGCCCGCGTCGCCGAGCAGGGCCTCCTGGACGGGCATGGACACGGCGATCACGGCACCCCCCGACGCGCCCATGAGCTGCGGCGCGATACGGCCGGACCAGCCCCGCCGCCGGCTCAGCCACAGGACCCCGGTCAGCGCCGCCGCGCCGAGAATCGCGAACACCGGTATGTCTGAAGGCAGTTCGGGCGGGCTGTCGCCCAGGTTGTCGCGCAGCGGGAGGCCGACCGCGGCGGCGTAGACATGGGCCGCCCACGGGGAGAACCACCACAGGACGCCCTGCATACCGCCGAGGACCACCGCGATGACCAGGGCGGAGCGTGGCCGGCCGAGGAGGAACTGGCCCAGGATCAGCAGGAGGGTGGCGAAGAAGACGGTGCCGACGACCTCGGGATCGACCGGCAGCGGAAGGGCGGAGAAGGCGTTCGCCGTGATCGGGCTGAAGACGATGAGCACGGGGACGCCGAGGACGAGGCCCACCCTCCCCCACCGGGTCTCCCGCGCGGCGGCGAAGACGATGACACTGCCCGCCATGGTGAGGGAGATGGCCACGAAGAGCCCGATGTGGGGCGGCGAGTCCAGCACGGCGTCGAAGCCGTAGAGGGAGTGCCACCACAGGTCCAGGAGTCCGAAGAGCAGGAACAGGGCCGCTCCCGTACCGGTGACCAGATAGCCCAGCGGGGCGCGGAACATCCCGCCGAAGACGCGTACGGGCCTGCCTCCGACGACCTGGTCCACGGGCTGTCCCGCGCGCTGGGCGGCGGTCGCGAGCAGCACCACGACGAGGCTGGTGACACCGGCGATGGCGCTGCCGGAGTACAGCATGAGGTGCGAGAGCGTGAAGAAGGTGTCCGGGCCCACGTCGACATGCCACTGGATGTCCCAGCTGAGGCCGAGCAGCGAGGTCAGGGTGCCGGCCAGGACGAGGTGAGCCGCGAGCGGCCCGGCCCGCCCGCTGCGGGACAGCCGGGCGGCGGGGGACGACGGAACCGGCTGAGGAGCCGTGATTCCGGGGAGGGGCAGTCCTGTGCTGCTCATGACGATGCCTTTCTCGTGGGGGCGTTGGTTCTCATGGCGCGTTGGTCTCATGGGTGCGTTGGGGTCATGGGTGCGTTGGGGTCATGGGTGCGTTGGGGTCGTGGGTGCGTTGGGGTCGTGGGTGCGTTGGGGTCATGAGTGCGGTCGGCGGTGCGGGCGCGGGAGTCGGTCCGGGTCAGCCGGAGACCGCCAGCGGGAAGTCGAGCCGGTCGCCGCGCCTGCCGTCGTCGACGCCGACGCGCAGGACCCAGCGGCCCGGCGTCATGAGGTGGACGGAGGCGGAGTACCGGCCGGAGCCCAGGAACCGCGCGTACACCGTCGGCGTCGTGTGTCCGGCGGTGGGCAGCACGGCCTGGAGCGTGACGGCGGGAGGGGGAACGCCTTCGGTCTTCCGGCGCGGGGTCACACGGATGGCGGCCGTCACGGCACCGGCACGCGGACCGGTCACCGTCAGCGTCACCACCTCGGTGGCGCTGCCCCCGGTCAGTGAGACGGAGTCGTCCGTCCAGCGGGGCGCGAGGCCGACGGCCACGAGAGCGACGGTCACCGCCAGCAGGGTCGCGGCCCCCGCGTACAGGAACCGGACCGCCGGGACGCGGGCGCTCACCGCGCCCCTCCCGTCGGCGGTGCGACGCGGAGGAGGTACGGGACCGTCAGGACGGCGTCGTCCCGCTCCGCCTGGATCCACACCCGGTAGTAGCCGGCGGCGGGGAAGGTGTACACGAAGGAGACGTCCGGTCCGTAGGCGGCGACCGTCTCGTCGGCGGGGCTGTCACCGTTGACCGGCATCAGGCCGCTCATGGAGCCGGAGTCCATGGTGTCCATATCGTGGGTGGGTGTGTCCCCCATGTCGTGCGCCGACCCCATGTGCCCCTCCATTTCCATGGGGGCGGAGCCCATAGAGGCGGAGCCCATGGGGGCGGAGCCCATAGAGGCGGAGCCCATAGAGGTTGAGCCCATGGGGGCGGAGCCCATAGAGGCGGAGCCCATAGAGGTTGAGCCCATAGAAGCCGAGCCCATAGCGGCAGCCCCCATGGATGCCGCCCCCATCTCCCCACCCATGGAATGCGCATGGGCCCACACAGGCGCCCCCTGTGCCGCCTCCCCGAAACGCGTCCGGCTCGTCGCGGCCCCCTTGCCCAGCGGTCCGACCACGATCATGTGCCCGACCATGCCGAGCCACGGCTGCAGCGTCGCGGTGTCGCCGATCCGCGCGTTCAGCACGCTCGCCGCGCCCGCTCTGGCCGACCCGGCCGACAACCGCACCCGTACGCCGTCGACGGTCCGCGTACCCGGCCCCTGCGGGACGAGCGAGGCAGACCGGTCCGGGACCGCCCCCGCACCCGCGCCCGCCCGGGCCGCCCCCGTGGCCGCCCCCGCCGTGCCCGCCCCCGCCGTGCCCGCCCCCCTGACCGTCAGCCCGCTCGCCGAGCGGAGCTGCTGCACCCCGCCGCCCCGGCGGGCGACCTCGGCGGCCACCGCGTAGTGGCCCGCGGCAGCCGGCCGCAGCCGGACCTCGTAGGCCCCGGGGGCGGTACGTACGGGGTGCAGATGCCAGAGGCGCCCCGTGGGCCCGATCACCACCAGGTGCATCAGCGCCCCGTCGTGCACGACCAGGTCGTCCGCCGGGAGGCCGGTGGAGCCGTCGCTCACGTGCAGCCGGAGCGTGACCGGTCCCCCCGCGGCGGCCGTGGCCGGCGTCAGCGTGAGCGCGGCGGGCGGCCGGGAGTGGTCGCCCGACACCGGCCGGACGACCGCGTAGGGGTCTGCGGCGTTGTCCTGGGTGGCGTCCACCTCGCGGCCCGGTTCGGGCGGGGCGGGCAGGGAGGCGGAGAGCAGCGCGGCGGTGACGGCGGTCGCCAGCGCGGCCACGACACCGGCGGCGGGCATCAGCACCCAGCCGCCGCGCCGGGCCCGCACGGCGACGAGCAGGGTGACCAGGATGAGCACTCCGGCGGCCACGAAGCCCGCGAACACGGTGAGTTCGGGCGGCGAGGTGCGCTGGGCGGGCACCACGAAGGGGATGCGCGCCGTACGGTTCCCGTCGTCCACGACCAGTTCCCAGGGCCCCGCCCGGTCGATGCGCAGGGCGCCGCCGTACGAGCCCGGTGCGGCGCCGAGTGCGACCGAGGTGCTGCTCGTGGTCGTCCCCGCCGAGGCACCGGCCGCCCGGTCCGTCGAGACGCCCGTCGGGACGGTGCCGAGGCGCAGGGTGCCCGGGGCGGTGCCCCGATGGGTGAGGACGTCGACGCGCAGGGGGCCCGGCAGTCCGGTGACGCGGCGCAGGACGAAGGTCAGGTCGCGGTCGCCGAGCGTCTGCGCGACCTGGAGGTCGCCTCCGGCGGAGGAGTCCGCCCGCGCCGGGCCGGGTACGGCGAGGGAGATGCCCAGCGCGCAGAGCACGGCGACGAGTGCGCCGACGGCGCGCGAGCCGCCCGGCGCGGTGGTCCCGGCCCCGGGCGCACCCCGGACGGCGTGTGCCCGACGGGCGGGTAGGGAAGGTGCGTTGACTTTCACGCGGCAGACAGTAGGAACCGCGCCCGCACCGCGTCGTCACGCGGCCGGGGCACTCGTGGTCCCCCGCGCGGGGGACCTTCCCTCCTCCGGCAGCAGGAGCTGCCGCCCCCGTGCGGCCCATGAGAATGGTGCGGGACATGTGTGCGTCCAACATGGCGGGCCGTCGGCCGGGCCGGCACGACGAGGGAGGGGCGGTGTCCGCTCGTACGGGTGGCGTGAGCGGGTCCCTGACCCGCCAGTCGATCATGGTGGCGGGGTTCTGCCTGCTCGCGGACGTGTTCGCGTTCTGCTACGAGGCCCGGGACGTGTACTCCCCCGTGGCCTTCTGGTGTCTGCTGACGGGGGTGGTCCTCGCGGACGCGGCCCTCGCGAGTCCGGCCCGGCTCTCGGGAGTCGTGGCCTTCGCGCAGGGGGCGCTGGCGGTCGCCGGCGCGCTGGCGCTGCCCGGCGGCACCCCGGTGCCGGACGTCAACGACGCGGGCCTCCTCATCGCGGCCTACCGGGCCGGGGCGTGGCTGCACGGGCCGTCCGCCGTAGGGGCCCTGCTGTCCCTGACCGCCGGATCGCTCACCGCGCGGGTGCTCGGCGGAACCGACGTCACCGAATGGCGTCTCCTGCTGCTGCACGCGGTGAAGGACACCCTGCTCGCCTGGCTGGTCGGCCGCTACACCACCGCCCGGGGCGCGCACATCGCCGAGCTGCGGCAGCGAGCCGTACGGGAGCGGGAGCGGGCGCGGCAGGACCTCGCGGACGCGATCGCCGGGGAGCGCAGCGCCATCGCCCGCGACCTGCACGATGTCATCGCCCACCATGTGAGCGCGATCGGCGTCCACGCGGGCGCCGCCCGGCTGGGACTCGGCACCCAGGAGAAGTCCCCCGTGTCGACGGCGCTGACGGCGGTGGAGACCTCCAGCCGCGCGGCCCTGCTGGATCTGCGCCGTCTGCTCGACTTCCTGCACGACCGTCCCGTGGAGGGCGCGCGGCAGCCGGGCCTGGACAACCTCGACGAGCTGACGGAGGCCGTGTCCGCCGCCGGGCTCCGGACGAGGGTGACCGTGGAGGGCGTCCGGCGGGAGCTGGCGGACTCCCTCGACATCGCCGCCTACCGCGTGGTGCAGGAGATGCTGACCAACGCCCTGCGGCACGGCGACGGCAGGGTGGAGGTCGCGCTGCGTTTCGAGCCCGCGTCCCTCACGATCGCGGCCGTCAACCCGGTGTCCTCCCCGGCGCGGCTCGTGACCGGCTCCCCGCACCGGGGGCTCGACGGCATCGGCAGCCGCGCCCGGATGTTCGACGGCTTCGCGGCCTACGGTCCCGTGGCGGGCGGCGCCGCCTGGAAGACCACCGTCACCTTTCCCCTGGACGGCACATGAGCCTGCGCATCCTCCTGGCCGACGACCACGTCGTGTTCCGTTCGGGGCTCAAGGCGGTCCTGAGCACCCAGCCCGACCTGTGCTGTGTCGCCGAGGCGGACGACGGTGTGGCGGCCGTCGAGGAGGCGGCCCGGCTGGCGCCCGACGTCGCCATCCTGGACATCCGCATGCCGCGCCTGGACGGCCTGCGCGCGGCCGAGCGCATCCTCGCCCGGCCGGGGAACACCACCCGGGTCATCGTGCTCACCACGTACGACGACGACGGTTACGTCCACCGGGCCCTGCAGCTGGGAGCCGGCGGTTTCCTGCTGAAGAGCGCCTCGCCGGAGGAGACCATCGCGGCCGTGCGCATCGCCGCGCGGGGCGACGCCCTGATCGACCCCTCGGTCACGCGCCGTCTGCTCTCCCGCTTCGCCGGGAGCATCGCGCCGCCCGAGTCCTCCGCCGAACTGGACCGGCTGACGGCCCGGGAACACGACGTCCTGCTGCTCCTGGCCCGGGCGCACAGCAACGGGGAGATCGCCCGCAGGCTGGGCATCGGCGACGAGACGGTCAAGACCCACGTCTCCCGCATCCTGGCGAAGCTGGGGCTGCGCGACCGTACCCAGGCCGTCGTGTACGCGGCCTCCCACCGGCTGACGGACCCGCCTCCCGGTACGGGCGACACCGCCCGGCCCTGGGGAAGGGGCGGGCGCCGCGCGCGGTGACCGCTCGCCGCGCGAGACCCCGCCGCTCGCCGCGCGAGACCCCGTCCCCGGCCTCCGCCCCCTCGCGCCAACTCCCCCGCCGAAGGACACTCATACGCGACGGAGTTGTCGCCGGAGGGGGACGGGACGTGCGGGACGGGCATCGGGTGGAGGCGGAGCGGCTGTTGGTGCGGGCCGTGGAGGAAGAGGTGCGGAGGTCGGCGGGACGGGCCGACGGACAGGTGCTGTTGGCGCGGGCGCGGGACGGGCTGGACTCGATGGCGGGCGCGGCGCAGGAGGAGTACGCGGCGTACACGCGGGCGCTGGACGCGTACGAGGCCGGGGTCAGTTTCCGACAGCGGTACGCGAAAGAGGGGGCCGGAACTCCCTTGGTGGTGGCGTCCGTTGCCGCCGTCGCGGCCGCCGTGGCCGATCTGTCGCTGGGTACCGGCGCGGGTACGGCGCTCGGCGCGGGGGTCGTCGTGGGGGTGGCCGGGGCCGCCGCGACCGTGGTGAAGGTGGCCGGTGTGCATCTGCCGGCCGCGCATCACCGCAAGGGCGCGGCCGGACAGCCGGGCGGACCAGAGCAGTTGCGGCTGCAGTGGCTGACGGCGCTGGAGGTGCGCGGCATCCGGCCCTTCCTGGATCAGCAGCGGATGCTCAGCGCGGCCCAGGGCGCGCGGAAGCCGAAGCAGGGCGCCCCCTCGCTGCGCGGCGCGGACAAGAGCGCGGCGGCCAGGCGGCGTACGGTCCTTGAGCAGTCGTTCGGACAACTCCCCGAGAAAGAGGGCGTGTTCGCGGGGCGGCGGCAGGAGCTGGCGCGGATCGCGCAGTGGGCGCAGGCCGCCCGCGCGGCCACGGAGACCCGGCCGACGGTGGTCGTGCTGCACGGGGAGCCCGGTTCGGGCCGCAGCGCGCTCGCGGTGCGCGCGGCGCACGAGTTGCGCGACCACTTCCGGGGCGCGGTCGTGGTGGGCCTGCGCGGCGACGGCCGCCAGACTCCCCCGCTGTCCACCCGGGACGCCCTGCTGCACCTGCTCAACCGACTGGGCGCGCCCCGCGAGCAGTTGCTGTTCCGCGAGCACGCCTCCACCGAGCAACAGGTCAGACGGCTGGCCGAGTTGTACCACCGGCACCTGACCGGTCTGCCCGTCACGATCGTCCTGGACGACGCCTCGGACCCCGGGCAGGTGGCCGCGCTGCTGCCGGAGCGCTCCGACAGCCTGGTCCTGGTCACCTCCCGCACCCCGCTCACGCTCTCGGACGAACTCCCCGCCTGGGTCCATCAGTTGCCGGTGCGGGCACTGGACACCGCTGCCTCCGAAGAGCTGCTGAACGCGGCCGCACAGAACGGCACGCAGCCCTACGACGCCGAATCCATCGAAAAGATCGGGGAGTTGTGCGGCGGCCTCCCCCTGGCCCTGCGCTGCGCGGGCTCCGCCCTCGGCCCCCGCACCCCGCATCAACTGGCCGCGGATCTGGGGGCGTACGGCCCGGTCGAGCCGGTGGAGCGGGCGCTCTGGCTGCGCTACGCCGACCAGTCCGAGGACGCCCGCAAGCTGCTGCGCCGTCTCGCACTCGCGGGGCGCGCCTCGCTGGGCGCGGCGGCGGCCGCCGCGCTGCTCGCCACCGACGAGGAGGAGGCCGGACGGCAGCTGGCCGCGCTCACCCGCGCGGGCCTGATCGACCATGTGCGCGGCAGCCGCTACCGGCTGCACGACCTGGTGCGCGCCTTCGCACAGGCCCGCCTGCTCGACGAGGAGGACCCGGCGGAGCGTACGGCGGCCCAGGAGCGGCTGATCGTGAACTACGCGGAGCTGGCCGACTCGGTGCTGCGCCTGGTCGACGGCAACATGTCGACCCGCTCGGACCGCTTCGGCTCGCACGGCTTCACCTCGCTGGAGGAGGCCCTGCGCTGGCTGGACGACGAGTCCAGCTTCATCACGGCCACCTTGCGCCGCGCCGAGGGCGTCGACCAGGGCGCCGTCCTGAACCTGCTCGGCGCCCTGTGCGACTACTGCCTGCTGCGCGGCGACCTCTACCGCCTCGGCGAGATCAACGACCTCGCGCAGGCCGTCGACGAGGGCCTGCTCGTGCGCTCGGTGCAGTGGCGCACCGGCATCGCGGCCCGTCAGCTCGGCGAGCTGGACAAGGCGCGCACCACGCTGGCCTCGGTCGTGGACCTGTACCGGGAGGCCCACCACGACGCGGGCGCCGCCCGTGCCCTGTGCTCGCTCGGCATCACCCTGCACCACCAGGGCAACCTGGCCGAGGCGGCGGCCCGGCTCCAGGAGGCCCTCGACCTCCAGGCGGCTCCGCAGCTGGCGACGGACCGCGCCTGGACGATGCACGCGCTCGGCGCCGTACAGCGCGACCGCGCCCGGCTGCCCGAGGCCCTGGACCTGCTGGAACGCTCCCTGGTGCTGCACCGCGCGGGCGGCTCCCTGCACGGCGAGGCCTGGGCCCACTACCAGCTCGGCCAGCTCGCGCTGCGCCTGGGCGACGTACCGCGCGCGGAGCGGGAGCTGCGGGCCGCCCTGGAGCGCTACGGCCGGACCCGCGACGCGCGCGGCGAGGCGTGGGCGCTGACCCAGCTGGGCCGGGTCCGGCTGTTCGACGGGGACGCCTCGGCGGCCGTGGAGGCGCTGCGCCGGGCCGCCGCGCGGCACGTGGAGAACGAGGACGCGCGCGGTGAGGCGTGGACGCTCTTCCACCTCGGCCAGGCCCTGGAGGAGACCGGCGACCTGGACCGGGCGGTCCGCGAGCTGGAGCGCTCGCGCACGATGTTCTCCCGGATGCGGGACGTGTACGGCCTGGCCTGCGCCCGGCATCACTCGGCCCGGGTCACCCGGGACCAGCGCGCCGCGCAGACCGGCTCGCTGCGCAACTCCGGCTTCGCCCGGCAGCTCCTGATGGACGCCCGCGCCGACTTCCAGCGCATCGGGGTCGCCCACGGCGAGGCGTGGACCTGCCTGGAGCTGGCGGTGGTGGACGCGGGCAACGGGCGTACCCAGCAGGCGCTGACGCTGTGCGACGAGGCGCTGACCCTGTTCACGTCGTACGGCGACCGGCGCGGCGAGGACTGGGCGCGCTTCCTGCGCTGCACCCTGCTGCCGTACGCGGCGCCGGGCGGCGTGGAGGTGGGTACGGCGGTGGCGCAGGAGGAGCTGTCACGCCTGATCGGCGCCGCGCACCCGCTGCGCGACGCCAAGCTGGCCGAGTGCGCCCCGGCCTACGCCCTGCTGCTGGAGCGCGGGGTCACCCTGGAGACGGGCTGGCAGGCGTGGCCGCTGCGCATGACCCCGGACCGCCACGCCCGGGAGGTGATGGGGGTGACGGTGCCGGAGAAGAGGCGCTAAGCGGCGCTGCCGCCCTCGACGCCGCGCTTGACGCCGCCCTTGCCGGATTCCTCCGGCGCGGGGGCCTCCTTGAAGTCGACCTTGCCCATGTGCTTGCTCATGGACTTCATCAGGCCCCACACGGCCAGGGCCATCACCGCGAACACGATGAAGCCGAGGACACCGGGGGTGACCTTGTTCTCGTCGACCTCCTTGGCGAGGGGGACGAGATGCGCCACTGCCAGGCTCACGCTTGCACTCATGTCAGGCATTGTCGCGGATGCCCGCGAAGAGGTCGTCCTCGGGGAGGGAGGTGTCCACGAGCGACTTCGCGAGCTCGTACTCCTCCGTCGGCCAGACCTCCCGCTGGAGCTCCATCGGGACCTTGAACCAGCCGCCGTCGGGGTCGATCTGCGTGGCGTGGGCGATCAGCGCCTTGTCGCGCACCTCGAAGAAGTCCGCGCACGGAACATGCGTGGTCAGCGTGCGCTCGACCCGCTCGAACTCCTTCCAGCGCTTGAGCCAGTCCCCGTACGGCGACTCCAGGCCGCGGTCCAGCATGGCCTCGTGCAGGGCCTCGGTGCGGGGGCGGTTGAAGCCCTGGTTGTAGTAGAGCTTCAGCGGCTGCCAGGCGGGGCCGAACTCGGCCTCGGGGTACTTCTCGGTGTCCGCCGCGCCCTCGAACGCCACCATGGTGATCTTGTGCGTCATGATGTGGTCGGGGTGCGGGTAGCCGCCGTTCTCGTCGTAGGTGGTGATCACCTGCGGACGGAAGGCGCGGATCCTGCGCACCAGCTCGCCGGCCGCCTTGTCGACGTCCTCCAGGGCGAAGCAGCCCTCCGGCAGCGGGGGCAGCGGGTCGCCCTCGGGCAGACCGGAGTCGACGAAGCCGAGCCAGTCCTGGCCCACGCCGAGGATCTCGCGGGCCTCGTCCATCTCCTTCTTGCGGACCTCGTGGATGTGCTCCTCGATGTACGCGTCGCCCTGGAGCTTGGGGTTGAGGATGGAGCCGCGCTCTCCACCGGTGCAGGTCACCACCAGCACGTCCACCCCCTCGGACACGTACTTCGCCATGGTGGCCGCGCCCTTGCTCGACTCGTCGTCGGGGTGCGCGTGGACGGCCATCAGTCGCAGCTGGTCAGTCAAGACTCGTTCCTTGTTAAGTCGGCGCCCCGCGTCATGGGGGCTGTCAACAGGTGCCGTCCCCCCGGGGGACGACGGCCGGGGGCGGCGGTCGGTCGGCGTGCGGGCGGCTTCTATAGTGACCGAATCGGGGGACGAATAATTCCGCGGAGAGGACGAACATGGGTACGGCGAGCGCGGGGCTCCCCCAGGGCCGCTACGGCCGCTCCTCGGACGAGCGCGCCGACCGCACGCTCAAGGTCGTCGGCGCGGTCCTCGGCGCGCTGGTGCTCGCCCTGGTCGGCTATTTCGCGTACCACTATGTCGCGCAGAACGAGATCAGCGCCCAGGTGATCACCTTCAGGACCGAGGGCGACACGGTCAAGGTGCATCTGGAGGTTCACAAGAACTCCGGCGTCGACGGCTACTGCACCCTGCGCTCCCAGTCGGCGGACGGCGCCGAGGTGGGCCGGGCGGACTTCCCCTTCACGGGTCCGGACACACGCGTCGACAAGGTCGTCACCCTGCGTACGACGGCGAAGGGCACCACGGCGGAGCTGCTGGGCTGCCACGTCCGCTGAGGGACGTCCCGCTTCCGGTCGTTCACCCGGAATGAGTACGGGCTGAGCTGGGGCGACGCGATTCTGATGGCTTATGTCCTCCCCCTTTCGCCCCTGAATTGTTAGGCTCGTGGTTTCGCCCATCCAACAGGGAACATTCTTCTGGGTAGGGCGATGCTTTGTATTCCCAGTACCGACGAGGAGCACCCTGTGACCCAGACCAGCGAGAACGTCACCTGGCTGACCCAGGAGGCGTACAACAAGCTCAGGAGCGAGCTTGAGTACCTTACTGGTCCTGCGCGCACGGAGATCGCGGCCAAGATCGCGGCGGCGCGCGAGGAGGGCGACCTGCGCGAGAACGGCGGGTACCACGCGGCCAAGGAGGAACAGGGCAAGCAGGAGCTGCGCGTCCGCCAGCTGACCCAGCTCCTGGAGAACGCCCAGGTGGGCGAGGCCCCCGTCTCCGCCGACGGTACCGTCGCGCCGGGCATGGTCGTCACGATCGCCTTCGACGGCGACGAGGACGACACCCTGGAGTTCCTGCTCGCTTCGCGCGAGTACGCCAGCTCGGACATCGAGACATACTCCCCGCAGTCCCCGCTGGGCTCCGCGGTGACCGGCCACAAGGTCGGCGAGGACGCCCAGTACGAGCTGCCGAACGGCAAGAAGGCCTCGGTGAAGATCCTGAAGGCCGAGCCGTACACGAGCTGACCCCGGCCACTTTCCGACCGGCCCCCGGCGCCTGATCGCGCCGGGGGCCCTGTCGTGTCCGGGGCGGGGACGCGGCCTACTTCAGGTAGACGATCCCGTCCGTGGTGACGGTGGGCCGGCCGGCCGTGGCCTTCACGACGATCTTGAGGGTGTGCTGCGCGGAGGCGGACCAGGACCTGGTCCACACCGCGTTGCGGTAGGCCGTCACCGACGCCTTGAGGTCGGCGGTGGTGACCTTCTTGCCGTCCACGTAGACGTCCGCCTGGCCGGAGGCCGCCGCCCGGGAGACCACCCAGGACACGGAACGCCCGGTGAACGTCCAGGTCAGCGAGGCGTTCTTGGTGCCGCTGGACAAGGACTTGCCGCCGAGGTAGCTGCCGGAGGACTTGGCGGTCCAGGTGCCGGTCCGCTTGGCCGAGGTCTCCTGGAGGATCACCGGGGTTCCCGAGGCCGAGGCGGCGGCGGAGTTGCCGACCGTGTCGTACGCCCGCAGCGTCCAGGTCGTGGCGGTGCCGGACTTGGCGGTCTGCGCGGCGCTGGTCACCGTCGGGCCGTAGGTCTTCGTCAGCGGTGCGGTGAGCCGGGTCTCCTTCAGGGAGACGTTGTCGGCGGCCTTCCAGCCCAGCGTCAGCGGCACGGCCGTGGTGCTCACCGTGCCGGTGCGCAGGGAGAGGTTCGGCTTGGTGGTGAAGGTGGGTGCGGTGGTGTCGGCGACGACGGTCCGCGCGGCGCTGGTGACGGTACGGCCGGACTGGTGCACGGCCTTGACCTGCACCTTGTGCGTCCCGGCCGGCAGGGTCACCTTGGCCGAGGCCGCGCCGCCCGCGACGGTCGCGGCCGTCTTGCCGTCCACGAGCACCTGGAACGACGAGATCAGCGCGGCCGGGGTCGCGGCGGACCAGTTCACCGTGAGCGGGCCGTTGGTGTACGGCGTCGTGCCGACCGTGCCCGTGCCGGTGACCGTGCCGAGGGTGAGGCCCGTGACGGGGCCGGCGGCCAGGGCGCGGACGGTGCCGAGCGCGGCGTAGAAGGCGTCGCCGGGGCACAGGGTGTTGTAGCCGTCGCGGTGGCCGTGGATCGCGGGGAGGGTCATCTCCTCGCCCGGCTCCCAGGTCCGGCCGGCGAGGTTCTGCCCCGCGAGGGCGGTGGTGAGGGTGACGGTCGCGTCCGGCTGGACCCCGTACTGGCCCAGCTTCCACGCGGCCAGGCGCGCGACCGAGGTCATGGCGGCCAGCGGGGGCGGGGAGTCGACGTAGGTGCCGAGGACGGCGATGCCGGTGGTCTGCGAGTTGAAGCCGTACGCGTGCGCGCCGACGACCGGGAGATCGACCCCGCCCTTGCGGCCCTCGTAGATCGTGCCGCACTTGTCGACGACGAAGTTGTAGCCGAGGTCCTTCCAGCCCAGGCCCGTCACGTCGTACGTGTAGATCGCGTTGATGATCGACGGCGCCTCGGCGCAGGTGTAGTCGTTGGTCGAGGCGGTGTGGTGGACGACCACCGCCTTGATCTTGCCGTCGATGTACGCCGGCGCCTCGGGGCTGATCGATTCGTCCGCGTTCCAGCCCGAGCGGGGGACGATCGGCGGCCGGGGGACGGTGGAGGTCGGGGCGGTGGGCACGGCCTGCGAGGGGGAGGCGGACTCCGGCGCCGACTCGCCGGGCGAGGTGCTTTCGGTGGCGGAGGGCGCCTCGGAGGGCTGCTCCGACGGCTCCTCGGGCGTGGATGCGGAGTCGGTGGGCGAGGGCTCGGCGGGGCTCTCCTCGGCCGGTGCGGACTCCGTAGGAGTGTCCGTCGGCTCGTCGGACGCCGGTGCCGGCGGGTCGGATACGACGGGCTCCTGCGTGTCGTCGGGGCCGTCCGCGACATAGGCGGCGGGCTCGGTGTCGTCGCCGCCCGCGTGCGTGCTCGTCTTGCCGCCGGGCGAGATCATGTCGAGGCGGAGCCCTGCGGGGAGCTTCGCGGAGGTCTTCCCGTCGACGCGTGCTTCCACGCCGTCGGAGAGGCCGACCCACGCGGGTTCGGTGCCGCCCCGCGTGGCGCTCTGCGCGCCCGCGCCCCGGTCGCTGTCGAGGAGCAGCCAGTCCGACCACTTCTCGGACCCCACGGCCCGGGACCGCACCTCCACCTTGCCGGCCAGCCTGGCGGAAGGTTTCTCCCAGCTGACTCCCAGCATGCTGAACGGCTCGGCGTCGCGCCGGGCGAGCGCCGCGGCCTCCCCGCCCCGGCTCACCTCCAGCGCGGCCGACCGGATGTGATCGCGTACGGGTCTGACGCCGCCGCTCTTCCCGCTCTGCCCGGAGGTACCGCCCACCCCCTGCACGACCAGCGTCCCGCACACGGCCGCCGCGACGACCGCGCCCGTCCCCCACCAACGACGCGCCTTCACTGGCTCCCCGCCCCCTTGTGAATGAAATGTAAAGGCCAACCTTTACCCCACCTGAAGCGCGCATGCCATCAATGTCGGGTAAAGGCCGTCTTCGGCGCCGTCGCGTCCCGCGGGTCCCCGTGCCGCGTCAGTCGAGGATCTCGTACCCCGACTCCCGCAGGACGTGGGCGACTTCGGCGCAGTGCTCCGGCCCCTTCGTCTCCAGGTGGAGTTCCACCTCCGCCTCGCTGAGGCCGAGCCGGGGGTCGGTGCGGATGTGGCTCACGTCGAGCACGTTGGCGTCGGCCTCGGACAGGACGGCGAGCAGGGTGGCGAGGGCGCCGGGGCGGTCGGTGAGGCGGAGCCGGACGGCGAGGTAGCGGCCCTGCGCGGCCATGCCGTGCCGCAGCACCCGTTGCATCAGCACCGGGTCCACGTTGCCGCCGGAGAGCACCGCGACGACCGGCCCGGGGAAGCCGCCGGGCTCGCCGAGCAGCGCGGCGACCGGGCTGGCCCCGGCCGGTTCCACGACCAGCTTGGCCCGCTCCAGGCACAGCAGCAGGGCGGCGGAGAGCTGGTCCTCGCCGACCGTGCGCACCTCGTCGACCAGTTCGCGGACGATCTCGAACGGCACCTCGCCGGGCGTGCCCACCTTGATGCCGTCGGCCATGGTGGCCGGGTGCGGCACGGTCACCGGGTGCCCGGCGCTCAGCGAGGGCGGATAGGCGGCCGCGCCCTCCGCCTGGACGCCGATGATCCTGACGTCGGGGCGCAGCGACTTCACCGCGACCGCGATCCCGGCCGCGAGTCCGCCGCCGCCCATGCCGACGACGATCGTGCCGACCTCGGGGCACTGCTCCAGGATCTCCAGGCCGACCGTGCCCTGGCCGGCGATGATGTCCGGGTGGTCGAAGGGGTGGATGAACACCGCGCCGGTCTCGGCCGCGTACTCCTGCGCGGCGGCCAGCGTCTCGTCCACGACCTGGCCGTGCAGGCGCACCTCGGCGCCGTACTCCCGGGTGGCGCTGATCTTGGGCAGCGGGGCGCCCTTCGGCATGAACACCGTGGAGTGCACGCCGAGCAGCGAGGAGGCCAGCGCGACGCCCTGGGCGTGGTTGCCCGCGCTCGCGGCCACCACTCCGGCGGCGCGTTCCTCGGGCAGGAGTCCGGCGATGCGGACGTAGGCGCCGCGCAGCTTGAACGAGCCGGTGCGCTGGAGGTTCTCGCACTTGAGGTGGACCGGGGCGCCGACCTGGCGGGACAGATGACGGCTGCCCTCCATGGCGGTCACGCGGGCCACACCCGAGAGCATCTTCTGGGCTCCGCGCACGTCGTCGAGGGTGACGGAGCGCAAGGAGCCGGCCGTGCCGTAGCTCATGCCTCCAGTCTCGCAGTTCACACCCGCACACGGTGGCACCGCCCGGCCCCGAAAACCGGTTTCCCCAGGGCCCGTACGGGCCGGGGCCGGGCCGCGTACCCTGTCCCCCAACCCGCCCAGCCCTTCATGAAGCGAGCCTCCGGCCATGCCCACAACACCTGACATGTCGATGGACATGACGACCGTCGGTGACACCGGCCTCCTCGACACGCTCCAGCACCAGGTGGCGATCTTCGCCCGGCGCGCCGAACAGACCCGGCTCGGTGGGGTCGGCCAGGTCCGCAACTCCCTGGACCGGGCCGCGTATCTGCTGCTCAACCGACTCGACAACGAGGGGCCCATGGGGGTCAAGGCGCTCGCCGCGAGCATGGGCATCGACTCCTCGACGGTGACCCGGCAGGTGGCGCCGCTCGTGGAGGCGGGACTCGTCAAGCGCACCTCGCACCCCGAGGACGGGCGGGCGGTCGTCCTCCAGCTCTCCCCGCGCGGCGCCGCGCGGCTCACCGAGGTGCGCACCTCGCGGCGGCAGTGGATGGCCGAGCTGACCGGGGACTGGACGGCACGGGAGCGCGAGGAGTTCTGCGCGCTCCTCACGCGCTTCAACTCCGCGCTCTCCGCCCGGATGACGCCTCCGGCGCAGCCGCCCGCCGTCTCCTGAGCTCTGCCGGGCATCTCCTGGGCTCTGCCGGGCGTCTCCTGGGCTCTGCCGGGCGCCAGGGCTTCGAGTGAGCCCTGCCGGGCGCCGGGGCTTCGAGCCGTTGGCGTCGGGGCTCTTGACCCCGGGCCGTGCCGGGCATCGGATGAGACCGGGCCCATGACGGCGGGCCGGACCGGGCCTCGGGTGCCGGACCGGCCAGGGGGGAGGCACGGTGCGTGATCGGCAGCCGGTGCGGGACGCCCAACGGGACGCGGAGTTCGCCGCCTTCACCAGACAGGCCGGGGTACGGCTGCTGCGCACGGCGACCCTGCTCACCGCCGAGCCCCCGGACGCCTGCCCCCGCGCGCGGCGCCTGCTGACCCTGGCCCTCGCCCATCTCTACGCCCACTGGGACCGGCCGCCCGGCGAGGACCCGTACGAGCGGGCGCGCGGATATCTGGCGGTGCGCTTCGCGCGCGGGAGCTGGTACCGCCGCGCCCGTCCCGTGGGCCCGCTGGCGGGCCTCACCCCGCCGGAGCGGCTGGTGCTGGTGCTGCGGCTGTACGAGGGGGTCGGCGAGGAGCAGACGGCGGCGCTGCTCGGGCTGTCCGCCGAGCGGGTGTACCGGATCTGCGAGCGCGCGACGATCCGGCTGCTGCGGCCGCCGCCTTTGGCCACCGGGTGCGCGGCGGCGCGCCGGGCGCCGTCGTGGGCGCGGGGTGCGGGGCGGCTCTCGTGAGCCGGGCCGACCAGCAGGCCGCCGTACGACGGCTCATGGAGTGCGTCCCGGTCGTCGTGCCGCCGGGGCTGTACGCGGAGGCGGCGCGGCGGGGTGCCCGGGCGCTGCGGCGCGGGCGGCTGGCGCGGCGGGTGCTGGGGCTGCTGCTGTGCGCGGCGGCGGTGGCGTTCGTGGTGTGGGCGGTACGGACACAGCCGTGGGTGGAGCCGCCGTCGCGGACGACTCCACCCGTGAGCGGCTGGTGACCGGCCCGGGTGTCCCGGGCTACTTGCCGAGGGCCTGCTTCAGGTCCTCCACCAGGTCGTCGGCGTTCTCGATGCCGACGGAGAGGCGCACCAGGTCGCCGGGGACCTCCAGGGCGGAACCGGCGACCGAGGCGTGGGTCATACGGCCCGGGTGCTCGATCAGGGACTCGACACCGCCGAGGGACTCGCCGAGGGTGAAGATCCGGGCGCGGTTGCAGACCTCGACCGCCGCCTCCTCGCCGCCCTCGACGCGGAAGGAGATCATGCCGCCGAAGGCGCGCATCTGCTTGGCGGCGACCTCGTGGCCGGGGTGCTCGGGCAGGCCCGGGTAGAGCACGCTGCTCACGCGCGGGTGCCGGGAGAGCATGTCGGCGATCTTCGTGGCGTTCTCGCTGTGGCGGTCCATGCGCACGGCGAGGGTCTTGGTGCCGCGCAGCACCAGCCAGGAGTCGAAGGGGCCGGCGACGGCGCCCATCGCGTTCTGGTGGTAGCCGATCTCCTCGCCCAGGCCCTCGTCGGCGACGATCAGCGCACCGCCGACGACGTCCGAGTGACCGCCCATGTACTTGGTCAGGGAGTGCAGGACGACGTCCGCGCCCAGCGCCAGCGGCTGCTGGAGGTAGGGCGTGGCGAAGGTGTTGTCGACGACCAGCCTGGCCCCGGCGGCGTGCGCGACCTGGGCCACGGCGGCGATGTCGGTGATGCCGAGCAGCGGGTTGGAGGGGGTCTCCACCCAGACGGCCTTGGTCTTCGGGGTGATCGCGGCGCGCACGGCGGCCGGGTCGCTGGTGTCGGCGACGGACCACTCCACGCCCCAGCGGGTGGCGACCTTGGCGAAGAGGCGGAAGGTGCCGCCGTAGGCGTCGTTCGGGATCACCACGTGGTCGCCCGGGACGAGCAGCGTGCGCAGCAGGGTGTCCTCGGCCGCGAGACCGGAGGCGAACGCGAAGGCGCGCCGGCCGCCCTCCAGCGCGGCGAGGTTCTCCTCCAGTGCCGTCCTGGTGGGGTTGGCGCTGCGGCTGTACTCGTACCCGCCGCGCAGCCCGCCGACGCCGTCCTGCTTGTAGGTCGAGACCTGGTAGATGGGCGGGACGACCGCGCCGGTGAGGGGATCGGCGGTGTTGCCCGCGTGGATCGCCAGAGTCTCGAAGTGCTCGCTGATGTGCCTGTCGCTCATGTGCACCGAGCGTAATGCGCTCGCGGGGGTGATGCCGGACGCGAGGGGCCGCGGCCTGTTGCGGGAAGATGTCAACATGCGGCCGCGGGAGTTTTCCACAGGGTGCGGCCGGAGGTTTTCCACAGGTTGCCCGAGGGGGGTTGGCCAAGTGCCGGGCGGGTCTGGTTCGCTTGTGGCATGGCGATTCTCTGGCTGCTGATGGCGCTGCTCATGCTGTGCTTCGTGCTGCTCCCGTTCCGGCGGCGCAGGCGCGGCATCGAGCAGGTGCACCCCGGGCACCCGGACGCCGCCGACCCGGCGCGGTACGGCTTCGCGCGCCAGGAGGAGCTGGACGTGCGGATGCCGGGCCCCGACCAGGACCTGCTGGAGGTCCTCGACCTGGTGCAGCGCACCGGGGACCACCGGGCGGCGGCCCAGCTGCTGGCCGGCACCGAGGCGGAGAGCGAGACGCGCTGGCAGCGGGTGCAGGCGTTCGCGGGCGCGGCGGCGCTGGAGCTGCGGCACCGGCCCGGCGGGATACACGAGACGCCGGGCGGCCAGTGGCTCAGGGTGTGGCGGGCCGAGCAGCCGAAGGACGCGGGCGGTGCGGCGGTGCACGCGGAGTTCCTGGTGCAGCAGGCGTGGCGCACGTCGGTGCCGGGCACGGACGACTTCCGGATCATCATGGAGGAGGCCCGGGACGCGTGCGCGCAGGCGGCGCTGCTCGCCCCCGGCGACCCGGTGCCGTACATCGTCGAGCTGTCCGTGGCGCGTGGTCTCGGCTACTCGCGCGAGGAGTTCGACCAGCTCTGGCTGAAGATCCTGGACCGCGCCCCGCACCACATGGGCGCGTATCTGGCCGCGCTGCACTACTGCTGCGAGAAGTGGCACGGCTCCCGCGAGGAGGCGTACGCGTTCGCGGAGGCCGCCGCGGCCCGCGCGCCGGAGGGCTCGCTGCTGCCCGCGCTGCCGCTCTTCGCGGTCTTCGAGCACCTGCCCGAGGTCAACCTGGTCATGGGCTTCTACCAGAGCGAGGTCGTCACCAAGGCGGTGCACGGCGCGCTGCACGCGGTGTCCACCGCCCGCGCGGACGACCCGGTGCGCGCGCACGTGCGGCATCTGCTGACCTTCTTCCTGGTGCGCGCCGAGCGCTGGGCGGAGGCCATGGACCAGCTGGTGCACGTGGACGGCCATGTCGGGGCGCTGCCGTGGACGCTGTCGGCCGACCCGGCGGCGGAGTTCGCGCTGTACCGCGCGGTGGCGGTCGCGGGGTACGAGGCCAACGGCGGCAGCCCGGCGACCCTGCCGGGCTGACACCGCCCCGGAGCGGCACCACGGGACCTCGGGTCACCTCCGAGTTGACCTGAGCCCTGATCAGGATTGCCGCGCTGACCTGCGGTAAGGCATACTCCGCTTGCCCCGGTCTTTGCTCCCGCTTTGCCGTGGGCCGCTCCGAGTCCCCCCACACTCACCGGCGGCGCCGCTCACCCGGCACCGCCATGTCCGCGTCTGTCCCCGGTTCGTTCTCTCGGCTTCCCGAGCCTTCCGGGTCCTGTGGGGGGATCTGCCCGATGTTCGCAACCCTGCGCGCGCTGCGTGCCCTCGTCCTGCTCCTCGGCTTCTACCTGCTGAGCCTCCTCGTGCTCGCGGGGCTGGCCGCCCTCGACGTCTCCCTGCTGGAGTACGTCCACGGGTACGCCGCCTTCAAGCTCGTCGGCCTCACCGTGCTGCTCGCCGTTCCCGTCGTGCGCGGCCTGCTGATGCTGCGCACGCCCAGGGGCGAGGACCCGCCCGGCATCGAGGTCACCGAGGCCGACGAGCCCCGGCTGTGGGCGCTGGTGCGCGAGGTCGCCGCCGAGGCGGGCACCCGGGCCCCCGGCCGCATCCTGCTCACCGACGAGGTCAACGCCGCCGTGGGTGAGGAGGCGCGCCTGCTCGGGCTGCTTCCGGGGCCGCGCCGGCTGGTCCTCGGCGTACCGCTGCTGACCGGGCTGAGCGAGGCGCGGCTGCGGGCGGTGCTCGGCCATGAGTACGGCCACTTCACCGGTGGCGACACCCGGCTGTCCGCGCTCGTGGTGCGGGGCCGGGTGCAGATCGGCCGGGTGGTCGGGCGGTTCCATGAGAGCGCGCGGAAGAAGGCGGCGGAGGAACACGACCGCCAGGAGGAGGCCGCGGCCAAGCGGATCGCCAAGGGCAAGCAGCCCCACGCGATCGACACGGGCCGGGCGGGGGCGACGTACCGCGCGATGGCCTGGCTCTACACCCAGTACGGCAAGCTCTATCTGCGCGCCTCGCTGGCCACGGCCCGCGAGCAGGAGTTCGCGGCGGACCGCACGGCCGTCCGGATCGCCGGGCGCGACGCGACCGCCTCGGCGCTGCGCGAACTGCCGGTCCTGGCGGACCGCCACCAGTTCTACCTCGCCTGCTACGCCACTCTCGGCCTGTCGGCGGGCACCATGCCGCCGCGCGGTGAGTTCTTCGGCGGCTTCGGCCGGATGCTGGCCGCCCGCGAGGAGCAACTCGCCGAGATGCGCGCCGAGTTGCCGGTCCGGGAGGTGTCGCCGTACGACTCCCACCCGCCCATCGCCGAGCGCGTCCGCCGGATCGAGGCGCTGCCCGCCGACGGCCGCCCGGCCGGGGCGGGCGGCTCGGCGCTGGCCCTGCTGAGCGACCCGGAGCGCACGCTGGCCCGGCTGGAGGACGTGTGCCTGGAGGACTGGGTGCTGGAGCTGCCGCGCGCGGCGGACTGGTCCGGGCTGCTGGACGCGGCGATGGCCGAGCGGACGTCGGCGGCGCGGACGCCGTTGCAGCAGGCGCTCGGTGAGTACACCGGGCAGCCGCCGACCGTGGAGACGCTGCTCGGGATCATGGACGACGGGCGGCTGTGGCGGGTGGCCGAGCGGCTCCCGCTGTCCGAGGAGGCGTCGGCGGCGACGGGGCGGGCGTTCCACGCGTTCGTGCGGCCCCTGCTGACGGAGTCGCTGCGGACGATGGTGCTGGCCGAGCTGAGCGCGCGGTCGCTGCTGCGGTGGGAGTTCTCCTGGTCGCAGCCGGCGTCGGTACGGCTGCCCGCGCTGACGGCGGACACCGACGCGGACCCGGCCCCCGTACTGGCCGCGGCGCTGTCCGCCGCGGTCGCGGACCGCCCGGACACGGCGCCGCTGCGGGCGCTGCTGGAACGGGCGGCGACGCAGCCGGTGTGAGGCGAGAGCCTCCCGAAGACGCCTTGAACCCCTGAGCCCCTCCCCCGATCTGAACGGACCCACCTCCCGATGACCGTCCTGCTCTGGATACTCGCCGTCCTGGCCATCCCCCTCGTGCTCCTCGGCGGGTGGCTGGCCTGGGTGTTCCTGAAGGAGTTCTTCTCCACGGACGCCGAGGCCGAGATCGCCGCCGAGGAGGCCGCCACGGCGTCCGCCGAGGCGGCAGCGGCGGCCGGGCGGCTCGGGCTGCTGCCCGCCGAGCGGCAGAACACCGACCTCGCGGGACCGCTGCCCGCCGACTGGTCCGCCGCGCTCGCCGAGGTGAGCCGGGGGGAGTGGCGGCCCGCCGCCGAGGTGTTCGGCGGGATCGGCCGGGACGGGGAGCGGCGCTCGGCGTTCACCTCGCTGCTGGGCGACAAGGCGGCCGAGGCCGACGAGTGGCTGCTGAGCTGGGAGGAGGCGCGCCCCGACGACCCGGACGCGGCGCTGGTCCGGGCGAGCGCCTCGGTGACCCTGGCCTGGAAGGTGCGGGGCGGGCAGCGGGCCTCGAACACCACGCACGAGCAGTTCGAGGGCTTCCGCCGGACGCTGGAGGCCGCCCGCGAGGACGTGGCCCGCGCGGCCGCGCTGAACCCGGACGACCCGACGCCGTACGTCAAGGAGATCTGGGTCGCGCTCGGCCTCGGGTATCCGAACGCCGAGATGGACGCCCTGTGGGCCAGGCTCACCGAGCGGGCTCCGCACCACTACGAGGCGCACTTCTCGGCCCTGCAGTACTGGTGCGCCAAGTGGCGCGGCTCCGAGCGGCTGGCGGCCGGCTTCGCCGAGCGGGCGGCGGCGGGTGCGCCGGCGGGCAGCCTGCTGTCGGCGCTGCCGCTGATCGCCCACCTCGAACACGACGAGTCGGACGACACGGCGGCCGAGAACACCCCGGAGATGATCGACCGCGTGAACGCGGTCCTCGCGGACGTCGCCGCCTCCGACCCGTCCCACCCCCGCCTGCCGGAGGTACGCCACCTGCTCGCGTACTACCTCCGCCTCCAGGACCGCGACCAGGAGGCGCTGGAGCAGTTCCGCCTGGTGGACGGGTACGTCGCGGCACTCCCCTGGCGCTACCGGGCGAACCCGGCGGCGTACTTCTGCGACGTGCGCGACGGTACGGCGAAGACGGTGGAGGAGGCGGAGGCGGCAAAGGCCGGGGCGGGGGCGTAACCGGGCCGGAGCGGGGGGCGGGCGGTCCGGAATGCCGGGCCGTCCCGGGCCGTTGCACTAATCGGTGGCATCACGCACCACGAACCACCCCCGAACCACCCACAGGGAGACCCCATGCTCTTCGGCCGCACACCACAGCTGCCCACCCCTGAGCAGGCGCTGGGGGGCCGGGCCGTGCCCGCCTTCGAGGTCCCCGGCCACCACACCGTGCTCGGCACCCCGCTGCTCGGCCCGTACCCGGAGGGCCTGGAGGTCGCGGACTTCGGCCTCGGCTGCTTCTGGGGCGCGGAGCGCAAGTTCTGGCAGCTCCCGGCGGGTGTCCACACCACGCTGGTGGGCTACGAGGGCGGCTACACCGAGAACCCGACGTACGAAGAGGTCTGCTCGGGCCTGACCGGCCACACGGAGGCGGTCCGCGTGGTCTACGACCCGGCGGTGATCTCCTACGACCGCCTCCTGAAGACCTTCTGGGAGTCCCACGACCCCACGCAGGGCTTCCGCCAGGGCAACGACGTCGGCACCCAGTACCGCTCCGCCATCTACACCCACTCCCCCGCCCAGGCAGCCGCCGCCGAGGCGTCCCGCGAGGCCTACCAGAAGGTCCTCACCGCCTCCGGCCTCGGCACGATCACCACAGAAATCCTCCCGGCCGAAGGCCGCCCCTTCTACCCCGCCGAGCCCTACCACCAGCAGTACCTCGACAAGAACCCGGCCGGCTACTGCGGCATCGGCGGCACAGGCGTCTCCTGCCCGATCGGCGTAGCCCCGGCAGAGGGCTGACGAGCGGCTTCCACCCCCGAACGTGTTGGCCTGAACGCGGGTTCCGGCCAATGCGTTCTGCCCCGGCACGTCCTCTCCGGGATCGCGACGGGACATGACCCTCGCCGTACCCCCTCCGACCTCGGCCGGCCCTGCCTCCGCTGTTACGCTCGGCGGTTCGTTGCCGAGCGTCGGCAGAAGGGGGCGGGGAGTGCCATGGCCGTCGAGCTCATCCACCGGAACCTCGGGGCGCACGACCTGAGCAGGCGGGGGCTCACCCCCGGGACGGCACCCGCGCATGTGCTGCTGGTCGACCTGGAGGCCGACTTCGTCGTACGCGACGGAGAGCGCGTGGTGCTGGAAGAGGGGCTGTTCCCCGTGGCCGAGCTGGCGCGGGAGCTGGTGTTCTGGCTCCGGGCGGGGGAAGACGGGTGCGGGGACTTCGTGTTCGAGTCGATGTCGTACGACGAGGCCGGCGTGGTGCGGATCGTGCGCGGGGACGGTGGGTGGCGGGTCGGCGGTGTGTACGACCCCGGGGTGTGGAGCGACCCGGTGGGGTGGGACCTGCTGGTGGAAGCGGTGCGGGGGTTCGTGGCCGGGGTCCGCGACGACGTCACCGCGCTCGGAGCGGGCCCCGGCCTGATCCCCCTCGGGTGAGGACCGGCCGGGGCCCGTCGGCTGAGGACCAGCCGGGGTTCCCTCGGGTGAGGACCAGTCGGAGCCCCTCCGGGTGAGGACCAGCCGAAGCCCCTCCGGTGAGGACCAGGCGGGCCCCCCTCCGGCGAGGACCAGCCCCCGCCGTCAGATCGTCGCCGTGTCGATCACGAAGCGGTAGCGGACGTCGCTGGCGAGGACGCGCTCGTAGGCGTCGTTGATCTCCTCCGCGGCGATGAGTTCGATTTCCGCGCCGATCCCGTGCGCCGCACAGAAGTCCAGCATCTCCTGGGTCTCGGCGATGCCGCCGATGCCGGAGCTGGAGAGGCTGCGGCGGTGGCCGAAGAGGGACTGGAGGGTGATCTGGACCGGCTCCTCGGGGAGGCCGACGTTGACGAGGGTGCCGTCGGTGCGGAGCAGGGACGCGTAGGCGGCGAAGTCCAGCGGCGCGGAGACCGTGTTGAGGATGAGGTCGAAGGTGCCGGCCAGTTCCTCGAAGGTCTTGGGGTCGCCGGTGGCGTAGTAGTGGTCGGCGCCGAGGCGGAGGCCGTCGTCCTGCTTGCGCAGGGACTGCGAGAGGACGGTGACCTCGGCACCCAGGGCGTGCGCGATCTTGACGGCGACATGGCCGAGCCCGCCGAGGCCCACGATCGCGACCTTCTTGCCGGGACCCGCGCCCCAGTGCCGCAGCGGCGAGTACGTGGTGATGCCCGCGCACAGCAGCGGCGCGGCCACGTCCAGGGACAGCCCGTCGGGGACGCGGACGACGAAGTCCTCGTTCACGACGATGTTCTGCGCGTAGCCGCCGTAGGTGGGCTCGCCGTCCTTGCCGACCGCGTTGTACGTCCAGACGGGCCCGCCGCCGGTGCAGTACTGCTCCAGGCCCGCCTCGCAGTTCTCGCACACGCGGCAGGAGTCGACCATGCAGCCGACGCCCACCCGGTCGCCGACCGCGAATTTCGTCACCTCGGGGCCGGCCTCCGCGACCACGCCCGCGATCTCGTGGCCGGGCACCATCGGGAAGATGCCCTCGCGCCAGCCGTCGCGGGCCTGGTGGATGTCGGAATGGCAGATGCCGGTGAACTGGATGTCGATGAGTACGTCGTGATCGCCGACCGGCCGTCGCTCGATGGTGGTCCGCTCCAGCGGAGCCTTGGCGGCGGGTGCGGCGTACGCGGCAACAGTGGTCATGCCGGGACTCTCCTGGTGGGGGTGGTGGTACACGCCCGGCCGGGGTCCGGTCCGGGCACTCTTCCAGCCTGCCTCCGCACACACCGGGCCGCCCAGTCCTCCCCTTTGCGTACGACCGCCGTGCCTACCACTGGCAAGGTCAGGCTCCCGTGCCGCCGCACAGGCACGGACCCGGATACTTGCGGTATGGACGAACAGCCGGAGGACGGCGGCGGCCCGGCCCTGGACCGGCGGGCCGAGCTGAGCGAGTTCCTGCGCAGCAGACGGGCCCGGCTGAAGCCGGACGACGTGGGCCTCTCGGGCTTCGGCAGGCAGCGCCGGGTGCCGGGGCTGCGCCGCGAGGAGCTGGCCCAGCTGGCCGGGGTCTCGGTCGCGTACTACACCCGCCTGGAACAGGGCAACGGCCGCAACGTCTCGGCGGAGGTGCTGGACTCCATCGCCCGCGCGCTGCGGCTGACCGACGCCGAGCACGCCCACCTGATCCACCTGGCCCGGCCGAAGGCGCACAAGAAGCGGCCCGCCGCCCGGCAGCCGCAGGTACGGCCCGCGCTGCGCGAGCTGCTCGGCGCGATGGACTCGGTGCCCGCGTACGTCGTGGGGCGCCGCTCGGAGATCCTCGCCTGGAACCGGATGGCGGCGGCCCTGTTCGGCGACTGG
This sequence comes from Streptomyces sp. NPDC005435, assembly GCF_040703155.1. Lineage (NCBI taxonomy): Bacteria > Bacillati > Actinomycetota > Actinomycetes > Kitasatosporales > Streptomycetaceae > Streptomyces > Streptomyces sp. NPDC005435. Next base: position 210,530 of record NZ_JBEXEQ010000005.1, on the reverse strand, counting down.
GCCCGGCTGGCCCCCGCCGACCGCACCTGGGCCCGGCTGGTGTTCCTGCACCCGCCCTACCGCGAGCTGTTCGTGAACTGGGAGCAGAAGGCGATCGACGTCGTGTGCGGGCTGCGCATGGACGCGGGCCGCTTCCCGGACGATCCCCGGCTGTCGGCGCTGGTGGGCGAACTCTCGGTGAAGAGCGAGGAGTTCCGCAGGCTCTGGGCCACGCACGACGTCAAGGAACAGTGCCACGGCGTCAAGCAGCTGCACCATCCGCTGGTCGGCCCGCTCGCCCTCAGCTTCGAGAGCTTCCGCGCCACCGGCGACCCGGACCTCTCCCTGGTCACCTATCACGCCGAGCCGGGCTCGCCGTCGGCCGAGTCCCTGCGCCTGCTGTCCAGTTGGGGCACGGACGCGGCCCGCGCCACGCTGTAGAACACGGAAAAGGCACCCGGAGCCGCGGCTCCGGGTGCCTCTGCTTCCGTGGGGTCACTTCCCCCGGTAGGCGTCGCGCACGGTGATCCGCGCGGTGTTGCCCTTCTTGTCGGCGACCACGGCGCGGAACGAGACGCTCTTGTTCTTCGCCGGGTTCTTCACGGTGATCCGCCCGCTGTGCACGGTGACCTTCTTGAAGGTCTTGCCGTCGTACGAGACGTACACCGCGAGGGACTTGAGGTTGCGGCCCGCCGCCGCGCCCTCGACGGTGACCGGGAAGGTGACCTTCCTGCCCGCCGCGACCCGGCCGTCCAGCCCCACCGTGGCGCCGAAGCGGACCGAGGAGGTGGGCAGCACGGTGAGATCGGCGGACTTCTTCTTCGAGCGGAAGGTCCAGGACGCGTCGATCCGCGAGGTGGCCCCGGCGACCTTGGCCGGGCGCTCGACCGAGGTCGTCAGCAGGTAGGCGGCGTCGCCGGCCGGGACCGTGAACTGCCCGTCGCCGTCGAGCGGGTCCTTGTGGGAGCCGACCTTGACGCCGTCGCGGTACAGCGTCGTACGCGCCGAGCCGACGGACGAGCCGCCGAGGTGGCCCGCGCCGTCCGCGAAGAGGGCGACGCGGCCGTAGAGGGTGTTGCCCTCGCGGAAGATGCCGGAGACGTCGCTGACGCGCGGGGCGAAGACGGCGGTGTTGAGCTTCACGCTGTAGCTCTTGCCCGCCTTGTAGCCGCGCGGCTCGGCGTAGTAGCCCGCGTCCACGACCGGGAAGCCGTCCGCGTCCTTGCCGCCGTACTGCTGGAAGTCCAGCTCCCACGTGACCCCGCCGCCGGTGGACAGGTGCAGGGTGCGGGTGCCGGGGAGCTGCTGCGTGACGGCGATGGACGAGGTGCTGTCGCCGCTGTCGGGGCGCCAGCCCACGGCCGCCACGGCGCCGGTCTTGTGCGCGGCGCTCGCGCCCAGGCCGGCCTTGACCGTGGCGAGTTCGCCCGCCTTGTAGTGCTTGGTGTAGCCGGTGGCGAGGCGGGAGACCCGCGCGGCCGCGGTGGTGTCGTACTCCTCCGTCTTGCCCTTGATCCACTGGCTGTCCCACTGCTGGGTCAGCGTGCCGGCGGAGATCTTCGGACCGAGGTGGGCGACACCGACGCCCTTGAAGCTGTCGAGGTACCAGCCGGATCCGAAGCCGTAGTCGCCGGCCTCGATGTCGTAACTGCCGAAGGCACCGGCCGCCTTGGCGCCCGGGGCGGGCACCGTGATGTCCACCGGCCGCGCGGTGCGCGCGTCGAGGGTGACCGTCGTGTTCCTGGTGAGGGTCAGGTCCGGCTGGGCGATCCAGTCCATGCCCTTGGCGCTGACGATGGTGCCGTCCAGGACGTACTTGCCCTTGGGCAGGCGCACCTTCGTGGTGCCGGAGGTGTCGTACGGCGTCGTCAGGCTGCCCGCGCCGACGCCCGTGAGGGCGTAGAGGGCGGCGCCGTAGTCCGCGGTCGCCCGGCCGTCGCGGCCGATGACCTTGAGCGTCACCTCGTACGACTCGACCTCGCGCTGGACGGCGGCGGCGGTACGGACGCTCTGGCCGCCGCCCGTCGCCGTCACGTACGCGGAGTAGGCGCCGTCGAGGGTGCCGCCGAGGCGGGTGTCGACGGTGAGGCCGACGGCGGCCTTGCCGTGCGCGGGGACGGTGACCTGGCCGGCGTCGAGCTGGAAGAACCCGGCCGGGGCGGCCTTGCCGTTGGGCGCGGTGGCGGTGGCGGCGAGGTCGAGGGTGACGTCCTTGTCGCCGAGGTTGCGGTAGGTCAGCTCCCGGGTCACCGGCTTGTCGTCGGTGTGCGGCCACTGCTGCGGGGGGAAGCTGAGCGAGACCGGGTCGGCGATGACGGACTGTCCGATGGCCTTGTCGACCTGGACGCGGCCCGAACCCTGCTGGAACGGCGTGTAGGCGCCGCCCTTGGTGGAGCCGGTGAGCGCGCCCTTCAGCTCGGCGTAGCCCCAGTCGGGGTGCTCCTGCTTGAGGATCGCGGCGGCGCCGGCGACGTGCGGGGTGGCCATGGAGGTGCCGGAGATGGTCAGGTAGCCCGGCGGGTTCTCGCCGACCTCGTCGTCGATGACGCTGCCCTTGGCGGCCGCGGCGGTGATGTCGACGCCGGGCGCGGTGAGGTCGGGCTTGATGGCGCCGTCGCCGTTGCGGGGGCCGGTGGAGGAGAAGTCCGCGAGCTTGTCCTTGCCGTTCACGGCGCCGACGGTGAGCGCGGCGTCCGCGCTGCCGGGCGAACCGACGGAGTGGGGGCCCTCGTTGCCCGCCGCGATGGCGAACAGGATGCCCTTCTCCTTGGACAGCTTGTTCACCTCGGCTTCGAGCGGGTCGATGCCGGGGCTGTCCTCGCCGCCGAGGCTGAGGTTGACGACGTCGGCGCCCTGCTTGGCGGCCCACTCCATGCCCGCGAGGATGCCGGAGTCGTCGCCGAAGCCGTCGTCGTCGAGGACCTTGCCGCTCAGGAGCCGGGCGTCGGGCGCGACGCCCTTGTACTTCCCGCCCGACTTGGCGCCGGTGCCCGCGACGATGGAGGCGACATGGGTGCCGTGCCCGAAGTGGTCGGCGGCGGTGGCGGCGTCGGAGAAGTTCTTGGCCGCGATCACCTGGTTCTTCAGGTCCGGGTGGCTGGTGTCCACGCCGGTGTCGAGCACGGCGACCTTGACGCCCTTGCCGGTGTAGCCGGCGGCCCACGCGGTGGGGGCGCCGATCTGCGGCACGGACTTGTCGAGGGCGGCCTCGCGGACGCCGTCGAGCCAGACGTGCGCGATGCCGGAGGCGGCCCGGTCGCCGTCGGTGACGGCGTGCCACAGGGCGGCGGCGTCCTTGGCCGGGGTGCGTACGGCGTCGGCGTCGAGGGCGCCGAGGCTGCGGCGCAGGATGCCCGCCTCGCGGACGTCGTCGCGGGTGGCGCCCGCGGCGCCCCGGTAGCCGACGATGACCTTCAGGCCGGCGCGCTGGGCCTTGCGGGTCGCGGGCTTGTTCAGCTCGGTGACGTCGAACAGTCGCTGGTCGAGGGTGCCGGAGGCCAGCAGCCGGGCCGCGTCGGCCGGGACGACCAGCGTGTGCGTGCCGGCCCTGCGGACCTGGACGGGTATGTGCTCGCGGCCCTTGGCCCGGTCGAGGCCGACGACGCGGCCCTTGGCGTCGAGGACGACGCGGTCGCCGGTGATGAGGGTGACGTGGTGGCGCCCAGTGCCGGTCGTGCTGCCGGGCGCGCTCTTGGCGGCCGCCGAGGCGGGCCGCACGGGGTTCGCCGACGCGGGGCTGGTCATTCCCGCTGCGAGGGCGACGGCCGCGGCGGTGGCCACGGTGGCCGCCGCCGCGTTCTTCACTTGTCTGCGCAAGACTCTCCCCCTGGAGATGAAGTGACGGATGAATCCCGGATTCATCCGTTCGGGGGATTGTTCGCACGTATGCGCCACCACCCCCGGATCATGGAGTATGCCGGGGGTGGTCAAGGGGCTCAAGAGGGCTGATCGGGCCGACAAGCCCTTGTGACACGGGTGTGACGGGGAATCAAGAACTCCGGGACACCGCCGCTCAGGCGTCCGCGTTCTCCCGTACCGTGATCTTCCCCTTGCGGATGGTCGCCAGGCGCGGGGCCCTGCGGGCGATCGCGGAGTCGTGGGTGACCATGACGAAGGTCAGCCCCTGTTCCTTCCACAGCCGTTCGAGCACGTCCATGATCTCGTCGCGCATGCTCTCGTCGAGGTTGCCGGTGGGCTCGTCGGCGAGCAGCACCTTGGGCTTCTTGACCAGCGCGCGGGCGATGGCGACGCGCTGCTGCTGGCCGCCGGACATCTCCGAGGGCAGATGGCCGAGCCGCTCGCCGAGACCGACCGACTCCAGCGCCTCGGCGGCCAGTTCGCGCCGCTGCTTCGCCTTGATGCCGAGGGGGACGAGGGCGGTCTCGACGTTCTCCTGGGCGGTGAGCGTCGGTATCAGGTTGAAGGACTGGAAGACGAAGCCGATGCTCTCGCTGCGCACCTTCGTCAGCCGGGCCTCCGACAGTCTGGCCAGGTCGGTGCCGTCGAGGACGACCTCGCCGGAGGTGGGCCGGTCCAGCGCGCCCAGCATCTGGAGCAGCGTGGACTTGCCGCCGCCGGTCGGCCCCTGGATGACCAGCCGGTCACCGGCGCCGATGGTGAGGTCGACGCCGTCGAGGGCCAGGACGGTGTCCTTGCCGCGGGTGTAGCGCTTGGTGACGTTTCTCAGTTCGTACATGGGGGCTCCTGGGAGGGGTTCGGGGTGGGCGGGGCGCGCGGCCGCTACTCCACGCGGCGCAGGGCGTCCGCCGGGCGCAGCCGGGAGGCGCGCCAGCCGCCGAAGGCGCCGGCGACCAGGCCGCCGGCCACCGCGAGGCCCACCGCCAGCGCGATGGTGGTGACGCTGACCGGGGCGGTGAGGGCGACCTCCAGCGTCTTGGCCGCCTGCCGGCCGCGGCCGCCGAAGCCACCGCCGCCGCCGAACCCGCCGCCCCCGAAACCGCCGCCGCCCCCGCCGAAGCCGCCGCCCGTGCCGCCGAGCTGCGCCTGGAGGGTGGGGCTGATCGCGGTGACCGCGTACGCCCCGGCCAGGCCGAGCGCGATGCCGAGGGCGCCGCCGACCAGGCCGTTGACCATGGCCTCACCGGCCACCTGGCGCACCACCCGGCCCGACTTCCAGCCGAGCGCCTTCAGCGTGCCGAACTCGCGCACCCGGCGGGAGACGGCGGCCGAGGTGAGCAGCCCCGCGACCAGGAACGCGGCGATCAGCACGGCGATGGACAGCCAGCGGCCGACCTTGGTGGCGAGCGAGGACGCGGTGGACAGCGAGCCGGAGACCGTCTTGGCGAGGTCGGCGGAGGTGGTGACCGTCGTACCGGAGACGTTCTTCTGGATGGCGCTCTTGACGGCCGAGATCTGCTGGGAGTCGGTCGCCCGGACGTAGACCGTGGTGACCTTGTCCTTCTCGTCCGCGAGGGTCTGGGCGCGCTGGAGCGGGATGTAGAGGTTGGCCGCCGCGTCGCCGCTGTCGGCGGTGGCGATGCCGATCACCGTGAACTTGGTGCCCTTGACGGTGACGGTCGAACCGGTCTTGTACTTCTTGGTCTTGGCGTAGGCCGAGTCGACGACGGCCACCTTGGCGTCGGTCTCGGACGCCTTGAAGGTACGGCCGCTGGTCAGTTTGGAGGAGGACAGCGGGCCGAGCGCGGTGCGGGTGACGTCGGTGCCGAAGACGGTGTACTGGTTGATGTCGAAGTCGGCGCCGCCGCCCCGGACTTCGCCCTGCGGCTGGCCGTAGCCGCGCGAACGGCCGCCGCCGGAGCCGCCGTTCTGCTGGAACTGGCCCCGGGTGAACTGCCCGTTCACCTTGAACACGTTGAGGCTGAGGCCGCCGGTGGCCGCCGAAACCCCCTTCTGCGCCGCGACCTTGGAGACGGTCGAGGAGGAGAGGGTGGTGAAGCCCTGGACCATGACGCGGTCGCTGCTCTGCTTGGAGTCGTCGCTGCCGCGCGCGTCGAACTTGAAGCGGGGGCGCCCGGAGCCGCTGGAGTCGGGCGTCGACGCCTTGGTGACGGTCATGTCCGTGCCCAGGCCGTACAGCGACTGGAGCACCTTGTCCTGGGCCGTACTCATGCCGCTGGAGACGGAGTTGACCACGATGACCAGGGCTATGCCCAGCGCGAGACCGGAGGCGACGACGAGGGCCGCCCTTCTACGGCGGCGCAGTTCGCGCCTCAGGTAGGTGAAGAACATGGCGGCACGCTAGGAAAGTTGCCTGATGGCTTGCTGAGGCCGCCATAAGAGGGGGATGAGAAGCGCCGGGAACGCCGATGCCGCCCCGGAGAGGGGCGGCATCGGTGCGCTCGGGTCTGCCGGGAGGCGGTGGGGTCAGACCGCCGAACCGGCCTTCCACTGGGCCCAGTCCATGTTCCAGCCGTTGAGGCCGTTGTCCGGGGCCACCGTCTTGTCGCCGGTGTTCTTCAGGACCACCACGTCACCGACGAGGGAGTTGTTGAACATCCAGGCGGCCGGGGTGTTCGGGTCGCCCGCGCCCTTGGTGTCCGACAGGCCCACGCAGCCGTGGCTGGTGTTCACGCTGCCGAAGACGGACTTCGCGCCCCAGTAGTTGCCGTGCAGGAAGGTGCCGGAACTGGTGAGGCGGATGGCGTGCGGCACGTCCTTGATGTCGTACTCGCCCTTGCCGTCGTCGTCCGTGAAGCCGACCGTCGCGCCGTTCATGCGGGTCTGCTTGAACTTCTCGGACATGACCATGATGCCGGCGTAGGTCTTGTGCTCCGGCGAACCGGCCGAGATCGGGATCTGCTTGATGACCTTGCCGTCGTGCGTGACCTTCATCTGCTTGGTCGCCGCGTCGACGTAGGAGACCTGGTTGCGGCCGATGTGGAAGGTGATCGTCTTCTGCTGGACGCCGTAGACGCCGTTGGCGCCCTCGACACCGTCGAGCGCCAGCTTCAGCGTGACGGTGGAGTTCTCCTTCCAGTACGTCTCCGGGCGGAAGTCGATGCGGTTGGCCCCGAACCAGTGGCCGACGACCTCCTGGCCGCTGCTGGAGGAGACCGTGATCCCCTTCTGCACGGCGGACTTGTTGGTGATCGCCTTGTCGAAGTTGATCGACACCGGCATGCCCACGCCGACGGTGCTGCCGTTGTCGGGGGTGAAGTTGCCTATGAAGCTGTTCGCCGGGGCGACCGTGGTGAAGGAGGCGTTCTCGTGGGCGACACGGCCCTTGGAGTCCTTCGCCTCGGCCGCGACCTTGTAGGTGGTCGAGCGCTCCAGCTGGGCGCTGGGCTTCCAGCTCAGCTTGTCCGCGGACAGGGCGCCCGCCACGTCGTGACCGTCCGAGGTGGTCATGTGCACCTCGGTCAGCTCGCCCTTGGCCACCTTGACGGTGGCCGAGTTGTTGATGGAGGCGTTGTTCGAGCCGTCCTTCGGCGTGATCGTGATCTGAGCCTCGGACGACTTCGCCGCCGCGGCCTCGTCGGCCTTGGCCTGCGAGCTGTCGCCGCCGTCCGCCGCGCTGGCGTTGCCGCCGCCGGAGCAGCCGGTCAGAACGAGCACACCACCGAGCAGTGCGGACGCGGCCGTGAGGCCCTTGCGCCGCTTACTGTCCGTCATCACACGCTTCTCCATCGTTGCCGAATCCGAAAACCCCGAGAGTCCCCGCTGGAAGATTTCAACGTCGCGGCCACACCGTCCCGTTCCCCGTCGGGGGGATGTGTGGGACACGCCACCCTCGACCGAGGGGGCCCGATGTGCCGCGCTCTTCTGTACAGACGAGAGAACCCGGACGGTGGTTGCCGTCCGGGTTCACGGATGCCCCGGGACGCTCAGCCGATGCCGTCTTCCTCGTCGTCGTCCGCCCCATCATCCTCGCCGAGGTCCCACTCCGGCGAATCCGGGTCGTAGTCGATCTGCTCGCTGGACCAGGAGGCCTGCTGGAGCTCGACTCCGGGTACCCCGCTGACCAGCCCGAACGGGTCGGCGAGATACGCGAGAGCCTCTTCGGTGTCTTCCGTCACAGCGGACTCGGCGTGCGCCCGCTCGGCCTCCGGCACGTCCGGATCGCCCGCCAGGCGGTTCACCGCGGCCTGCGTCAGCTCGTCCGCGTCGGTCACCTCCAGGATCAGCTCCACCTGAAGTCGTACAAAACGTGATGTCTTTTCAGCGTCCATGCTGTGAGCCTAGGGCCGAAACCTGTCGTGACTTTCCTGTGACCCGCGATTTTCACTAACATCGCTCCACACGGCCAATTCGCCAGTGCCGCAAGGGGGATCGATATTCCGTGTCATCCGCTCGCCGTCCGCTGCTGACCGCCACCGCCGCGGGCACGCTGCTGTGCGCTCTGTGGTTCGTCCCGTCCGCGAACGCGTCCCAGGACGGCCTTCCGAGAAACGTGGTGGCGCAGTCGGCCGTCACGGGCCCCTCGACCCAGATCACCCAGCAGACAGTCATGGTCTCGGGTGACACCGGGCGGCAGGTGACGGAGGAGACCGAACTCGCCGACACCGGAAGCTTCGACACCACGCCGTACGTCGTCACCGGCACCCTGCTCCTCGCCGTGGGCGCCGGATTCGTGGTGTATTCGGTACGCCGGGAACGGCTGGGTTTCTGAGGTTTCCGGGATTTTCGGGACTCCCGGGGCTTGTGTGGCTTTCGGGGGTCCTGAGGCTTCTGGCGCTTTCGGGGTTCCCGGGCTTTCGGGGGTTCCTTTTCCGGGGCGGCAATTCCCGCTCCGGGCCCGCCCCGCGTTTTCCGGCCGGCGGACCTACCCGCGCTGTCAGCCGTGCGCCGACTGTGCGTGCCGGGGCAGCAGGCCCACCAGCAGCAGGGTGAGGACGTTCAGCGCGGCCGCGATGCCGAAGACCAGCTCGGCCGCGTCCAGGTACGACGACACCGGCCCGCTCCCGGCCCGCGCGAAGAACACCGTGCCGAGCGCGGCGACACCGATCGCGCCCGCGAACTGCTGCACGGCGTTGAGCAGGCCCGCGCCGGTGCCGACCTCCTCGGGGGTGGCGTCGCCGATGATGAAGTCGACCAGCGGGACGAACACCAGCCCCGAGCCGAAGCCGGTGATCAGCAGCGCGGGCGCCAGCGTCCAGACGGTGACGTCCGCACCCCAGTGGGCGACGGACCACCACAGGGACAGCAGGCCCACCACCGCGACGGACAGCCCGAGGCGCAGGCTCGCGCGCCCCAGCTTCTCGGCCAGTACGGCGCCCGCGAGCAGGACGGCGACGGCGGTGCCGAGCGCCCAGGGGATCAGCGTGAGCCCGGTGCGCAGCGGGGTCCAGCCCAGGCCCTGCTGGAGCAGCAGGTTGACGACCAGGACGAACGCGCTGAGCGAGGCGTAGAACCCGGCCACGACCGTGAGCCCGACGACGAAGCTGCGCTTGCGCAGGAGCGAGGGCGTGACGACCGGGTGGTCGCTGCGCCGCTGGGAGACGGCGAAGAGGGCGAACAGGACGACCGCGCCCGCCATCATGACGTAGGTCCAGGCGGGCCAGCCGAGGTCGCGGCCCTCGATGAGCGGGACGATCAGCAGGGCGGAGGCGGCGGTGAGCAGGGCGACGCCGGTGAGATCGAGCCGGGCGGTGCGGTCCTCGCCGCCGTGGTGGGGCAGGACGCGGTGGCCGAGGGCGAGGGCGGCGAGGCCGAACGGCACGTTGATCAGGAAAATCGAGCGCCACTGGCTGCCGAACAGGTTCAGATGGAGCAGCCAGCCCGCCAGGATGGGGCCGCCGACCATGGTCAGCCCCATCAGCGGGCCGACCGGGGCGAGCGCGCGGCGCAGGTGCTTCGGCGGGAACACCACCTTCATCAGGGCGAGGCCCTGCGGGATCATCACCGACCCGAACAGGCCCTGGAGCGTGCGGGCGACGATCAGGAAGACCGCGTCCGGCGCGAGACCGCAGGCCAGCGAGGCCAGGGTGAAGCCGGTCATGCCGAGCAGGAAGAGCCGCCGCCGGCCGAGCAGGTCCCCGAGCCGCCCCGAGGTGACGAGGCCGAGCGCGAAGGCGGCGGTGTAGGCGCTCAGCACCCACTGGACGGTGACCTGTCCTGCGCCGAGATCGGCGCGGATGGCGGGTCCGGCGAGGTTGGCGACGCTGGAGTCGATCAGATCCATGACGTCCGCCAGGACCACGACGACGAGAACGAGCCACGCGGTGCGCAACGGCAGCGTGGTGGTGGGAGGCGCTTCGGAGGCGCGCTGATTGATGGACACGAACGGTGTTCTACTCCGGAACAGTGTTCGTATCAAAACGAATGGCGTTCCAAGTGATGCAGAACACTGTTCGCCCGTTCGCTAGACTGCCCCCATGTCACCGACTCCGCAGCAACGGCGCGCAGCACGGCACGGCGCCGGCTCCAGCACCTCCGCGACGCGGCGCGGACCGTCCGGCGGGCGCAAGAAGCCGATCACGGTCGACGCCATCATCGACACCGCGTTCGGCATCGTGGAGCGGGAGGGCTACGCGGCCCTGACCATGCGGCGCGTGGCCACGGCCCTGGAGACGGGACCGTCCTCGCTCTACGCCCACGTGGTCAACAAGGAGGACCTGGACGAGCTGCTCATCGGCCGGCTGTGCGCGGAGATCGAGCTGCCCGAGCCGGACCCCGCCCACTGGCGGCGGCAGATCACCGACGTCTGCGTCCGGCTGCGCGACCAGTACCTGCGCTACCCGGGCATCTCCCAGGCCGCCTTCGCCGCCGCCCCGTCCCACCTGGACACCCTGCGCGTCGGCGAGGGCATGCTCGCCATCCTGCTCGCCGGGGGCATCGCACCGCAGGCCGCCGCGTGGGCCATCGACTCCCTGATGCTCTACGTCAACGCCTACAGCCTCGAAGTCTCCCTGGCGGACACCCGCCGGGGCCGCGCGGAAGACGGCACCGACGGCGAGGGCTGGGTGGTCGGCCGTGACGAACTGCTGCGCCGCTTCGCCGCGTTGCCCGACACGTTCCCGCAGACCAAGCGCCACGCGGCCGAGTTGACCGCCGGAACCGTCCACGACCGCTTCGACTTCACCATCGGCCTGATGCTCGACGGGCTGGGGGCCTCGGAGGGGTGAACATCACGTACGTCCGTTTGACGATCCTTTGACCGAGCGCGCATAGTCCGCCCCATGAGGAGATCACCGGGCGTACGGCTGTGCGCCACCGCCGCCGTGAGCACGCTGTCCGTCGCCCTCGTCACGGGCTGCTCCGGATCGGGCCCGGGATCGGGCTCCGGTTCCGGCACACGCGGCCGGGCGCCGAACGCCGCCGCGCTGGCCCGGCTGGTGATAGCCGAGGGCGAGCTGCCCGGGTACGAGATACGGCCCACCGACCCCGGTACGACCGCCGGTGACCCGCCGGAATCCGCCGGGGCCGCGTGCCGCCCCCTGCTCCCGCTCCTCGCCGGCACCGCGCCGGGCACCCCGAAGGCCCAGGTCAGCCGCACGGCGGCGGAGAAGCGCGACCCGGGGACCCCCGCGACGGCCCTGGACGGCCTGTCCGAGGACGAGGCGGAGGACGCCGTGCGCCGGAGCATGGACCGGGACGTCACGGTGGTCACCCTCGCCTCCTACACCGGCAACGGCGCCCACCGCGCGCTGCGTTCGGTCTCCGGCGCGGTACGGGCCTGCGCGGACGGCTTCGGCGGCACCGGCCCCGGCGCGCGGCGGACGTTCACCGCGTTCACCCGCGAACACGCCTCGGACACGGGCGAGGAGTCGGTGGCGTTCGCGGCGGCGGCCGGTGACACGGCGGGGGGTTCGGCGGGCGCGGGCTCGACGGCCGAGGGCTCGACGGATGGCGGCTCGGCGGGCGGGAGTTCGGCGGGCGCGGGCTCGACGGATGGCGGCTCGGCGGGCGAGAGTTCGGCGGGCGCGGGCTCGGCGGGCGGCGGCTCGGTCCACTTCCAGGTGGTCCGGCACGGCAGCACGCTCGCGACATACATGACGGTGAACGTCGGCGCGATGATGGCGCGTCGGGCCTACGCGGTCCCGGCCCGGGTGATGGGCGCGCAGGCGGCCAAGCTGCGCTGACGGGAAGGGGCCCCGCCCGGACGGACGGAGCCCCCGCTTCCCGACTGCCTTACCGCAACGGCCCGGTGACCGTCTCGGCGGCCGCGACGACCCCGCCCGCGCGGACGAACGCCTCGGCGGCCGCCAGGTCGGGCGCGAGGAAGCGGTCCGGACCCGGACCCTGGACCCCGGCGGCCCGCGCCGCGTCGATCACGGCCCGCGAGGCGGGCGCCGCCTCCAGACCCTCGCGCAGCTCGACGGCGCGCGAGGCGGCGTACAGCTCGACGGCGACGATCCGCGTCAGGTTGTCCACGGCCGTCCGCAGCTTGCGCGCGGCCGACCAGCCCATGGAGACGTGGTCCTCCTGCATCGCGGAGGACGGGATCGAGTCGGCGGAGGCCGGTACGGCCAGCCGCTTCATCTCGCTGACCAGCGCGGCCTGCGTGTACTGGGCGATCATCAGCCCCGAGTCCACACCCGCGTCGTCCGCCAGGAAGGGCGGCAGGCCATGGCTGCGGTTCTTGTCGAGCAGCCGGTCGGTACGCCGCTCGGCGATGGAGCCGAGGTCGGCGGCGGCGATGGCGAGGAAGTCCAGGACGTAGGCGACCGGGGCGCCGTGGAAGTTGCCGTTGGACTCCACGCGTCCGTCGGGCAGCACGACGGGGTTGTCGACGGCGGCGGCCAGCTCGCGCTCGGCGACCAGGCGGGCGTGCGCCATGGTGTCGCGTCCGGCACCGGCGACCTGCGGCGCGCACCGCACCGAGTAGGCGTCCTGGACGCGGGGGGCGTCGTCCTGGTGGTGCCCGGTGAGCTGGGAACCCTTCAGCACCGCGAGCATGTTGGCGGCGGAGTCGGCCTGGCCCGGGTGCGGGCGGATGGCGTGCAGCTCGGGCGCGAGCACCTTGTCCGTGCCGAGCAGCGCCTCCAGGCTGAGGGCGGCGGTGACATCGGCGGACTTGTAGAGCGTGTCGAGGTCCGCGAGGGCCATGACCAGCATGCCGAGCATGCCGTCGGTGCCGTTGAGAAGGGCGAGCCCCTCCTTCTCGCGCAGCTCGACGGGCTGGATGCCGTGCGCGCGCAGCAGCTCGCCGGCGGGACGCACCGTGCCCTCGGCGTCCTCGGCGTCACCCTCGCCCATCAGGGTCAGCGCACAGTGGGACAGCGGCGCGAGGTCACCGGAGCAGCCGAGCGAGCCGTACTCGTGCACGACCGGGGTGATACCGGCGTTCAGCACGTCCGCCATGGTCTGCGCGACCTCGGGCCGGACACCGGTGTGCCCGGAGCAGACGGTCTTCAGCCGCAGGAACATCAGCGCCCGCACGACCTCGCGCTCGACCCTCGGCCCCATGCCGGCGGCGTGCGAGCGGACGATGTTGCGCTGGAGCTGGGCCCGCAGCTCCGGGCTGATGTGCCGGGTCGCCAGGGCGCCGAAGCCGGTGGAGACGCCGTAGACCGGGTCGGGCTTCGCGGCGAGCGCTTCCACGATCTCGCGGGCGGCCGCGAGGGCCGCCACCGCCTCGGCCGACAGCTCGACGCGGGCGCCGCCGCGCGCCACGGCGAGCACGTCGGACGCGGTCACGCCGGAGGTCCCCACCACCACAGTGTGCATATCCATATTCAGGAGCGTACGCATTGAATTCGGCGCTGTCACCAGTGGATTGCCCCCTCACCCCTTACTTCTCCTGTGCTCCCGCTCACGAACACCCGCCCACGGAGATCACCCGCGGGGACCGCCCGTGGAGACGGCCTCCGCCCTCACGGCAGCCGCCCCCGGAAGCGGCGGCGCTCGGGCCGGGCGGGCGACGCCTCGTCCGCCAGCCGGACCACCGGGTCGTCCGGCCCCTCCCGCCCCGCCACCACCGGCCGGTCGGCCCGCTCGGCCTTGGCCCGGTACTGCGCCGCGTCCGCCAGCCGGAACAGCCGCCGCGCGTCGTACACCGGCCCGATCGCCTCCTCCGTCGAGGCCACCCCGCACGCCACGCCCTCGCCCAGCTCCAGCTCACCGGCCCTGCGGCACAGCTCGTCGGCCGCCTTCACCACGTCGTCGGCGGGCGCCCCCACCGCGAGCAGACAGAACTCGTCGCCGCCGAGCCGCGCCACGAGCGCCCCCGGCACCATCGCCCCGCACAGCGACAGCACCGACCCGAACCGCTCCAGCAACCGGTCCCCGACCGCGTGCCCGTGCGTGTCGTTGACCCGCTTGAGCCCGTTCAGATCGCACACCACGAGACTGACGGGCACACCCTCCGCGCGGTGCTGCTCGACGGCCTCCTCAAGGCGTACGTCCACGGCCCGCCGGTTGGCGAGACCGGTCAGTGCGTCGGTGAACGCGAGCCGGTTCGCCTCTTCGAGCCGCTCGGTCTGCGCGAGCCCCGCCGCCACGACCGCCGCGAGCACGGTGGCGAAGTCGGCGTCGGCCCGGCCGAACACCGGCGCGCCGTCCGCCCGCGCCACATACAGCTCGCCCCATGCCCTGCCGTGCAGCACGACCGGCGCGACGACACAGCAGCCCCGGCCCCTGCGGCGCAGGGCGGCGACCCGCTGGTGGAAGTAGCCCGGCGTACCGGCGGCCGGCCCTCGCGCCGTCTCCACCCACGCGTTCGGCTCCCCGCCCCCGGCCCACCGCTCGTGCAGAAACTCGGTGATCTCCGGGAACTGGTGCACCGGATACGCCTCCGCCTCCGGAAACTCCTCCTCGTCCGCCGCCCGCTCCCCCACGTTCACCAGCACCCGCAGCCGTCCCCGCTCCCGCTCCCACACCGACAGCGCGGCGAAACTCCCGTCCAGCGCCCGGCACGCCCCGGCCGCCGCCGCCCGCCACGACTCCGGCCCGGTACGCGCCGCCGCCATCCCCTGAGCCAGCGCCACCACAGCGGCAAGCCGCTTGTCCTCACCCATTACTCCAGGTTAGGCACCAATTGCTCCGCCGGTATCGCAGGCAGGGCGCTCAGGTGGGTTGTGCAGAGCGGGCCGACTTGTAAAGCACCGACCAGGGGCAGCTTCCTTGCTTTCAGCTTTCAGGAGCGCGGAGAACTACGCGAGTGGCCACAACGACACGAAAGCCGAACCCACCCAGCCCAGCCCAGCCCACCCAGGGGCGCGAGGAACTGCGCGAGTGGCCACAACGGACGCGAAAGCCGAACCCACACAGCCCAGCCACCCCAGGGGCGCGGGGAACTGCGCGACCAGCCCCAACGAACCCGCACCCCTCACTCACCAGGCCACACAGGCCTCCGCTTGTCGTTGAACGCCGCCACCCCCTCCGCCCGGTCCCCCGAGAACGCCGTCGTCCGCCACGCCGCGTCCTCCACCTCAAGACCCGCCCGCAGATCCAGCCCGACACCCAGCCGCATCGCCCGCTTCGCCGCCCGCAGCCCCACCGGCGAGTTCCCGGCGATCCGCGCGGCCAGCGCCAACGCCTCGTCGCGATCACGGCCCGGCTCCACCACCTGGTCCACCAGCCCCAGCCGCCCCGCCTCGTCCGCCTCCACCCGCCGGGCCGTGAAAATCAGCTCGGCCGCGCGCGCCGCGCCGACCCGCCGGGGCAGCAGCTGCGTACCGCCGCCGCCCGGGATCACGCCCACCGACACCTCCGGCAGCCCCACCACCGCCGTACCGTCCGCGACGATCAGGTCGCAGGCGAGCGCCAGCTCGAAGCCGCCACCCAGCGCGAAGCCGTGCACCGCCGCGATGGTGGGCATGGGCAGCTCAAGCACCCCGGTGTAGGCGGCCCGCGCCACCGGCCGCTGGCGCATCAGGTCCGCGTCCGTGAAGGAGTTCCGCTCCTTGAGGTCCGCGCCGACGCAGAACGCCCGTTCGTGCGAGGAGGTCAGGACGACCACGCGCGCCTCCCGGTCAGCGGCCAGCGCCGCGCACGCCGCCGTGAGCGAGCGGGCCATCTCCGTGGAGACCGCGTTCATGGCCTTGGGCCGGTCCAGCACCAGTTCCGCCACCTGCCCGTGCCGCCGCACCAGCACGAACTCCCCGAACCGCTCCTCGCTCATGACACCCTCCGGTTAACGCGGGTTAACTGAATCCGCCTCGATCATCGCAGCCCCGCCGGCCCCAGGGGAAGGCCGGCCGACCCTGACGTTCCCCTGGCTCGACCCTGAGGCCGCCCTACACCCGTTCGAGTGACATCCCGTTCGACTCCTCCCACACCGCCCACAGCAGCGCATAACGTGCGCGGCGGGGAGGGATGACATGACGCCGAAGACTTCGAAGACGCCGGGGACATCGCGGGACGGCGGTTCCGGCACGCCGTCGAACGCCCCCGCCCCCGGCCGCGCTCCCAGCAACACCCCCAGCCGCACGCCCGGGCGCGCCCCCAGCAACACCTCCGGCCAGACTCCCGCGCGCACCCCCAGCCACACCCCCGACCGCGCTCCCACCAAACCGATCGCGATCACCCTGGCCGACCTGCCCGACTCGGCCGAGGCCGAGGACGCCGTCGTACCCCCGCCGCGCCGGGGCCGGCACCGCCGTCCCCGTCCCCGCAAGGTGCTCCTCGCCGCCGGTGGCCTCGCGCTCGCGGCCGGGGTCCTGAGCCTCGTACGCGTCGCCCCGGAGTCCGGCCTCGCCGGGCCCGCCACCGCCGAGGCCGAGCCCCGGCACGCCTGGGGTGCCGAGGGGACCGGCGAGTCACCCGCCGCGTCCGCCACGCTCGCCGCCGCACCCAAGGCACTCCCGTCGGCCGCGACGGCCCTGGACGGCAGGCACCCCGCGCCGACCGGTACGCCGACCGCCACCACGGCGTCTTCGCGCGCGGCCGACGGCAAGGCTTCTGAAGAAACGGTCGGCCAGGACACCTCCGGGACCGACACCCCACGCGGCCCGAACACCGGAACCGGCACCGGAACCCGTACCGACACCGACCCCGGCACCCAGCCCCACGACGCCCCGCACACCACCGCCCCCGGCCCCGCACCCGCGCCGGAACCCGCCACCACGGACCCCGCACCCGCGCCGTCCCACACCGCGGCCCCCGCACCGGAACCGGCCCACAGCACGCCCCCGCCGAAACAGAGCGGAGTCTGCCTGCTCGGGCTGTGCCTGCGACTGGGCGGCTCGTGAGGCGCCGTACCGTCCGTACGGTACGGACCGTCCGTACGACCGGTCAGGAAGGGCGGCGCGAGAGCAGCCAGGGCTCGACCACGCCGAGGCCACGTACCGGCCGCTGCCACATCGGCTGGAGCGCGAAGCGGTAGGCGGGCGGCTCCTCGCCCTCCTTCTCGGCGGCGGCCACGGCTTCGGCGGCATCCGCCTCCGAGGCGGGCGCGACGCCGGAACGGATCAGTTCCTCGGCGAAGGCGCTGTCCACCAGTACGGCGTCGCGCGGGGCTATCGAGGTCAGCCGGGAGGCGAGGTTCACGGTCGTACCGAACACATCGCCCATCCGGGTGGTCACCGTGCCGAACGCCATGCCGACGCGCAGCTCGGGCATCGTCTCGTCGTTCGCCAGCGTCTCCACCAGGCGCAGCGCGATGTCGGCGGCGAGGGGGGCGTCGTCCGCGACGTACAGCACCTCGTCGCCCAGGGTCTTGATCAGCCGGCCGCCGCGCGCGGCCACCAGGTCGGCGGCGGTCGTCTCGAACGCCTCGACCAGCTCGCCCAGCTCCTCCTCCTCCATCCGCCGGGTCAGGCGGGTGAAGCCGACGAGGTCCGCGAAGGCGACGGCGAGACGGCGGTCGACCATCTCGGCGTCGTCCACGGTCTGCATGACGCGGCCGGCCGAGGCGGCGAGCTGGCGCCGCCAGACGTAGACGAGGAACTCCTCCAGCTCGGGCAGGAGCAGCTCGATGATCGGGTACGTCACCTCGGTACGGGTCATGCCCGGCTCGGGGGGCTCGGTCAGGCCCTCCAGGAAGGAGTCGATCTGCCATTCGGCCAGCCGGGCGGTGGTCTGTCCGGTGGACCGGGCGACCTGTACGGCCATCGCCTCGCTGAGCAGGCCCGCCTCGACGAGACCGGCGAGCCGTCGCAGGGCGAGTACATCGGCCTCGGTGAGCGCCTTGGCCTGGCCGATGTCGGCGAAGCCCATGGCCCGCCAGAATCGGGAGGCCAGCTCCATGGAGACACCGGCGCTGCGGGCGGCCTGGAAGGGGGTGTAGCGGCGCTCGGCGCCGAGGATCAGCTGTTCGAGGCGGAGGGCGAGCGGGTCGTCGCCGGGATCGGGGGCATCGGGGTCCACCCGGCCCTCCGCGCCCGCGCCGGAGCCCGTGTCGTCGACGCTCACGCCTGCTGCCCTTCCGATCTGCCGCGGTCAGGTCCGACCGGCCTCAACTCTACGGCAGGTGTGCGCCAGCTCACTCCGCTGGGACCGGCCGACCGGACGAACCCCGCTCCGCTGGTGAAGCACCCAGGTCGCACGGGGCGCGGGCCGCCACCGGCGGTTGAGCTGTCGCACGCCGCCCGGCGCTTCCCTGGCGACACGCGCCCCCCTGCTACCCGCCGAGAGCACTCCGAGCCGCCATGCCCCGGCTGGGCGCCCCCAAGACGCCTCGACCTCCCAGACCGGGCGCTCCGGGCCGGCCCGGCATACGGGCATACGGGCATACGGGCATACGGGCATACGGGCATACGGGCATACGGCAGCGGAGCACGACCACAGCCCCAGCTTCTTCAGCCGGGAGCACCCTCTGAGCCGATCCGACGCCCCCCGCCCGGGCCCCACCCGATCCAGCCCGACCCCCTGGCCGGGGCCCTACTCCGGCCGCACATGCACGATGTCCCCCGCCCCCACAGCCTCCCGCTCCCCCTCCGCCGTCACGATGACCAGCCGCCCGTCCCCGTCGATGGCCGTCGCCTCGCCGCGCAGGACCCGGTCGCCCGGGAGTTCCGCGCGGACCTGGCGGCCGAGGGTGGCGCAGCCGGCCGCGTAGGTGGCCTGGAGGCCGCTCGCGGTGGGGTCGCCGGAGGCCGCGCGCCAGCGGTCGTACCACTCCTCAAGTGAGCGCAGGACCGCGCGCAGCAGGGGGTCGCGGTCGGTGTTCGCGGCGCCGGCCAGGAGAAGGGAGCCCGCCTGGGGGACCGGCAGCTCGTCGGCGCGCAGGGTGACGTTGAGGCCGACGCCGATGACCACCCCGTCCGCACCGGCCCGCTCGGCGAGGATGCCGCCGGCCTTGCGCTCCTCGCCGCCGACGGTGACCAGGAGGTCGTTGGGCCACTTCAGGGCCGTGTCGACACCCGCCGTACGGGACAGCGCGGTGGCCACCGCGACCCCGGTGAGCAGCGGCAGCCAGCCCCACCGCTCCATCGGCACCTCGGCGGGCCGCAGCAGGACGGAGAAGAACAGCCCCGAGCGCGCCGGAGCCGTCCACCGCCGGTCGAGCCGCCCCCGCGCCGCCGTCTGCGCCTCGGCGACCAGCACCGCCCCCTCGTCCGCCTCCCCCGCGTTCGCCCGCGCGACCAGATCGGAGTTGGTCGACCCCGTACTCCGCACCACCTCGACCCCCGACCACAGCCCGCCCTCCCGCACCAGCGCCCGCCGCAACGCGGCGGCGTTCAGGGGCGGACGGTCCAGATCGGACCAACGGCTGTTCTCTGCTGCATCGCGGGGCGTCATGCAAGTAACCCTAGGTGTGGGAAAGACCGCACTGCCGACCCCCGGGCACCCCACTACGCTACGGATGACTTGACCGTCCCCCTTTTGAGCAGGCAGGGAGCCGCATCCCGATGTCCGAGCCGGAAGAGCGTCACGAGATCGACATTCACACGACCGCGGGGAAGCTCGCGGATCTCACGCGGCGGATCGATGAGGCGACGCACGCCGGGTCGGCGCGGGCCGTGGAGAAGCAGCACGCGAAGGGCAAGCTGACGGCTCGTGAGCGGGTGGAACTCCTGCTGGACGAGGGGTCGTTCGTGGAGCTGGACGAGTTCGCCCGGCACCGGTCGACCAATTTCGGGCTTGCGGCGAACCGGCCGTACGGCGACGGGGTCGTGACCGGGTACGGCACGGTGGACGGGCGTCCGGTGGCTGTGTTCTCGCAGGACTTCACCGTGTTCGGCGGGGCGCTCGGCGAGGTGTACGGGCAGAAGATCGTCAAGGTGATGGACTTCGCGCTCAAGACGGGCTGTCCCATCATCGGCATCAACGACTCCGGCGGCGCCCGCATCCAGGAGGGGGTCGCCTCGCTCGGGGCGTACGGCGAGATCTTCCGCCGCAACACGCACGCGTCCGGGGTGATTCCGCAGATCAGCCTGGTGGTCGGGCCCTGCGCCGGCGGTGCCGTCTACTCCCCCGCGATCACCGACTTCACCGTCATGGTCGACCGGACCAGCCACATGTTCATCACCGGGCCCGACGTGATCAAGACCGTCACCGGAGAGGACGTCGGCTTCGAGGAGCTGGGCGGCGCCCGTACGCACAACACCGCCTCCGGCGTGGCCCACCACATGGCGGGCGACGAGAAGGACGCGATCGAGTACATCAAGCAGCTGCTGTCCTACCTGCCGTCGAACAACCTCAGCGAGGCCCCGGTCTTCGCCGAGGAGGCCGACCTCGCCGTCACCGACGAGGACCGCGAGCTGGACACCCTGGTGCCGGACAGCGCGAACCAGCCGTACGACATGCACACGGTGCTCGAACACGTCCTGGACGACGGGGAGTTCTTCGAGACGCAGGCGCTGTTCGCGCCGAACATCCTCACCGGGTTCGGCCGGGTCGAGGGGCACCCGGTGGGGCTCGTCGCCAACCAGCCGATGCAGTTCGCGGGGTGCCTGGACATCAAGGCGAGCGAGAAGGCCGCCCGCTTCGTGCGCACCTGCGACGCCTTCAACATCCCCGTGCTCACCTTCGTGGACGTCCCCGGCTTCCTGCCCGGCGTCGGCCAGGAGCACGACGGCATCATCCGCCGGGGCGCGAAGCTGATCTACGCCTACGCCGAGGCCACCGTCCCGCTGATCACCGTCATCACCCGCAAGGCGTTCGGCGGGGCGTACGACGTGATGGGCTCCAAGCACCTGGGCGCCGACCTCAACCTCGCCTGGCCCACCGCGCAGATCGCGGTCATGGGCGCACAGGGCGCCGTCAACATCCTGCACCGCCGCACCATCGCGGAGGCGGAGGCGGCCGGCGAGGGCGAGGCCACGCGGGCGCGGCTGATCCAGGAGTACGAGGACACGCTGCTCAACCCGTACGTCGCGGCCGAGCGCGGCTACGTCGACGCGGTGATCATGCCGTCCGACACCCGCTCCCACATCGTGCGGGGTCTGCGTCAACTGCGTACGAAGCGGGAATCCCTGCCTCCGAAGAAGCACGGCAACATCCCCCTGTAGGACCGCCCAGCCGTAGACCGGGAGCCGTCATGAACATCAAGGTCGTACGAGGCAATCCGACCCCGGAGGAGCTGGCCGCCGCACTGGCGGTGGTCCGGGCCCGCGCCGTGGCGGCCGCCGAGGCGCCGTCCGGCGCGGCGGGCGTACGGGACGCGTGGTCCGACCCGGCCCGGATCGCGGACCGCCGGCTGCCGCGGCCGGGCCCGGCGTCCTGGGGCCGCACCTACTGGCCGGGCTGACCCGCGGGGCACGGCCGGGATGCGGAAGAGCCGCCTCAGCTGAGTACGCGTACTCAGGCGCCGGACCCGGCCGCCCCCGCACGCTGGGGAGCATGCTGTGGTCAGACCCCGATGACGAGCCGCCCGAGGAACTCCGCCGGATGGAGGAGAGACTCAGGCGGCTCGGCCTCTTCGTGGCCCTGGCGATGGTGCTGACGATGATCGTGATCGGCCTGAGGTGAGCCGCCCGGCGGCGCTACGCTGACGGCATGACCGACCAGCAGCGCCGCCGTCTCGTTCTCGCCTCCCAGTCCCCCGCCCGGCTGGGCCTGCTGCGGCAGGCCGGGCTCGCGCCGGAGGTGATCGTCAGCGGGGTCGACGAGGACGCCGTCACGGCGCCGACCCCGGCCGAGCTGGCGCTCGCGCTGGCCGAGGCGAAGGCGTCCGTGGTCGCGGCGAAGCCCGAGGTGCAAGGGGCGCTGGTGATCGGCTGCGACTCGGTGCTCGAACTGGACGGGCAGGCGCTCGGCAAGCCCGCCGACGCCGAGGAGGCCACCGCCCGCTGGAAGGCGATGCGCGGCCGGGCCGGGGTGCTCCAGACCGGCCACTGTGTGTGGGACACGACGGCGAAGCGGTACGTGTCCGCGACCGCCTCCACGGTGGTCCGCTTCGGCGAGCCCTCGGACGAGGAGATCGCCGCCTACGTCGCCTCGGGCGAGCCGCTGCACGTCGCCGGGGCGTTCACGCTGGACGGCCGTTCGGCGCCGTTCATCGAGGGCATCGACGGCGACCACGGCAACGTGATCGGCATCAGCCTGCCCCTGGTCCGCAAGCTCCTCGCCGAACTGGGCGTGGGCATCACGGAGTTGTGGGCGCCGTCCGAGTGAAGGGGGCGCGGCCCGGCTTGTCCTCGCTGCGGGGCGCCGGTATCCCGGCGGCTCGGGGCGCGGCCTCGGCAGCCGCCGTACCGTCGCCGCCCTTGCCGGGGGCGCCGCCGTCCACCGCCTGCGGTGCGGGCTCCGCGTCGTAGGTCATCAGGAGCAGGACGAGCAGGGCGAAGGCCACCATCAGGGTGATGAACACCGCCGGGTCCGTGAGGGCCAGGGCGGCGGCGCCCAGTACCGCGTTCACCACGGCGGCGCTGATCAGCAGGATGCGGCCGAACCCGGCCGGGGCGCGGTCGCGCACCGCGACCAGCAGGGAGACGAGCGCGCAGAGCGCGAAGTAGAGCCCGAAGACCACGCCGCCGGCCTTCGAGGACACGGACATCAGATCGGGGTCGACTCCGGCCAGCGACATGTGCTGGCGGTCGGCGATCATGCCGAGGAACCAGTTGAACGCCGCGATGACGCAGCCCTCGGCCAGCAGGACGAACGTCACGATCCATGCCACCGGTCTGCGCACCACCGGCCCCCACCCACTCTCGACCCGAGTCCGAACAGAACTGCTGTTACCCGAAGTACGTTCGGGTCAACCGCGAACGGTACATCCGGTCGCGGCCGGCCGGGAGGGGCCGGCGGAGGGTAAAGCGGAGGACAAGGGGCGGCCCGGCCGCAAAGAATCATTGGGCCATTCGTAGGGACTCCACAAAGAAACCGCGTGGCCCGCAGCACGCTTTCACAGAGACCTTGGCCACATGGCAGGGCTAGGGTTTTCCGGTGGAGTCCTGCGCACCCAGGTGCGACATGGGCTTTCGTGGAACGAGTGGGCCTCGCATCACGCTCCGTGTGGGCAAGCTCACCATTGGGGACGGGTCGTAGTGCCGTGTCGGCAGTCCCTAAACTCGGCTTGTTTCAAGGAGGGAGCCTCAATCGTGCGCAAGGTGCTCATCGCCAACCGTGGCGAAATCGCTGTCCGCGTAGCCCGGGCCTGCCGGGACGCCGGGATCGCGAGCGTGGCCGTATACGCCGACCCGGACCGGGACGCTCTGCACGTCCGGGCCGCGGATGAGGCGTTCGCCCTGGGCGGTGACACTCCGGCCACCAGTTACCTGGACATCGAGAAGGTCCTGAACGCCGCCCGGGAGTCCGGCGCGGACGCCATCCACCCGGGCTACGGCTTCCTCTCGGAGAACGCCGAGTTCGCGCAGGCCGTGCTGGACGCGGGCCTGATCTGGATCGGCCCGCCGCCGCAGGCGATCCGGGACCTGGGTGACAAGGTCGCCGCGCGGCACATCGCGCAGCGCGCCGGTGCCCCGCTGGTCGCCGGTACGCCGGACCCGGTCTCCGGGGCCGACGAGGTCGTGGCCTTCGCCAAGGAGCACGGCCTGCCGATCGCGATCAAGGCCGCCTTCGGCGGTGGCGGTCGCGGTCTGAAGGTCGCCCGCACCCTCGAAGAGGTGCCGGAGCTGTACGACTCGGCGGTCCGCGAGGCGGTCGCGGCCTTCGGCCGGGGCGAGTGCTTCGTCGAGCGCTACCTGGACCGTCCGCGGCACGTGGAGACCCAGTGCCTGGCCGACAAGCACGGCAACGTGGTCGTCGTCTCCACCCGTGACTGCTCGCTCCAGCGCCGGCACCAGAAGCTGGTGGAGGAGGCCCCCGCGCCGTTCCTCTCCAAGAAGCAGGTCGCGGAGCTGTACCGCGCGTCCAAGGCCATCCTCAAGGAGGCCCGGTACGAGGGCGCCGGCACCTGTGAGTTCCTGGTCGGCCAGGACGGCACGATCTCCTTCCTGGAGGTCAACACCCGGCTCCAGGTCGAGCACCCGGTGACCGAGGAAGTCGCGGGCATCGACCTGGTGCGCGAGATGTTCCGCATCGCCGACGGCGAGGAACTGGGCTACGACGACCCGAAGCTGCGCGGCCATTCCTTCGAGTTCCGCATCAACGGCGAGGACCCGGGCCGGGGCTTCCTCCCCGCCCCCGGTACGGTCACCCGCTTCGACGCGCCGTCCGGTCCCGGTGTCCGCCTGGACGCGGGCGTGGAGTCCGGCTCGGTCATCGGCCCGGCGTGGGACTCGCTGCTGGCCAAGCTGATCGTCACCGGCCGTACCCGCAAGGAGGCCCTGGAGCGGGCCGCCCGCGCGCTGGACGAGTTCCAGGTCGAGGGCATGGCCACGGCGATCCCGTTCCACCGCGTGGTCGTCCGCGACCCCGCCTTCGCCCCCGAGCTGACGGGCTCCGCGGACCCCTTCCAGGTCCACACCCGCTGGATCGAGACCGAGTTCGTCAACGACATCAAGCCCTTCACCGCCCCCGCCGACGCGGACGCGGACGAGGAGCTGGGCCGCGAGACGGTCGTGGTCGAGGTCGGCGGCAAGCGCCTTGAGGTCTCCCTCCCGTCCTCCCTCGGCATGTCCCTGGCCCGCACCGGCCTCGCCGCCGGCGCCAAGCCGAAGCGCCGCGCCGCCAAGAAGTCCGGCCCCGTCGCCTCCGGCGACACCCTCGCCTCCCCCATGCAGGGCACGATCGTCAAAATCGCGGTCGAGGAGGGCCAGGAGGTCAAGGAGGGCGACCTCGTAGTCGTCCTGGAGGCCATGAAGATGGAACAACCCCTCAACGCCCACCGCTCCGGCACCATCAAGGGCCTGACAGCCGAGGTCGGCGCGTCGATCACCTCGGGCGCATCCATCTGCGAAATCAAGGACTGACCAAGCGGCCCCCCCCCAGGACGCCCGGCCCCGGCCGGGCGTCCCCCGTTTCCCCCCAAAGGGGCGCGAGGAACTACGCGACCAGCCCAAACGGCCCCGCACAAGCAACTCAACCCAAGCCACCCCAAGGGGCGCGAGGAACTGCGCGACCGGCCACAACGAACCCGCACAGGCCCCTCAACGCAAGCCACCCCAAGGGGCGCGGGGAACTGCGCGATCAACCACCACGAACCCGCACAAGCAACTCAACGCAAGCCACCCCCAAGGGGCGCGGGGAACTGCGCGACCGGCCACAACGGCCCCACACACCCCCACACCGCACCCCCAACGGCACCCTACCTACGCCGCAAATCCGCGACGCGCCCCTCACTCATCCCAGCCGCCGACCGCAACGCAGCCGGCGGGATCTGAGCCCGACGAGGCCCGGGAAGAGGCCGTTGCCGGGGAGCCGCAGAGGCCCCCTCGGCCCCCGCCCCGCTCCCCCCACCCGCCCCGGCGACAACGATCTGCACCCCCTGATCGGCAAGAGCCTGCAGCTCCGTAGCCGCGCGATCATCGTGCGGAGGCGGATCATCGGTGACCAGACGGGTGATGAGCTCGGTCGGAACGGTCTGGAACATGGTGTCGGTGCCAAGCTTGGTGTGGTCCGCGAGGACCACGACCTCGGCGGCCGCCTGGACGAGCGCCCGGTCGACGGAGGACGACAGCATGTTGGACGTGGACAGCCCGCGCTCGGCGGTGAGCCCGCTCCCGGAGAGGAACGCCTTGGAGACGCGCAGCCCTTGGAGGGACTGCTCGGCCCCGGAGCCCACGAGGGCGTAGTTGGAGCCCCGCAGCGTGCCCCCGGTCATGACGACCTCCACCCGGTTGGCATGGGCCAACGCCTGGGCCACCAGCAGGGAGTTGGTGACCACGGTCAGCCCGGGCACCCGGGCCAGTCTGCGGGCCAGCTCCTGCGTGGTCGTACCGGCGCCGACCACGATGGCCTCGCCCTCTTCGACGAGTCCCGCCGCGGTATCGGCGATGGCCGTTTTCTCGGCGGTCGCGAGATGGGACTTCTGCGGGAAGCCGGACTCTCGCGTGAACCCGCCCGGCAACACCGCACCGCCGTGCCGGCGGTCGAGGAGTCCTTCTGCCTCCAGCGCGCGCACGTCCCGCCGTACGGTCACTTCGGAGGTCTGGACGACACGGGCGAGTTCACGGAGCGACACGGCCCCGTTCGCTCGCACCATTTCGAGGATCAATTGACGACGTTCTGCAGCGAACACGAAACTGACAGTAACCCCAACGACCGTCTGCTTTCAGCAGTTTGCGCCGAATAGCAGAAGTTGTTCGCAGTGTGGTGCCCGAGGTGGTATAGGAACCACCGCGTACTGCCGTACACCGCAGTGCCGCCGGAAACACGAGAACTCCCCGCGCCCGGCGGGGAGTTCGGTGTTCGGCGAAGAGCGAAGGAGCGGAAAGACCCGCTCAGCCCTCCACGCCCGCCTTCCGCGTGTGCAGCTGCCGCGCCACCTCCGCGATCGAGCCCGACAGGGACGGGTAGACCGTGAACGCCTTCGCGATCTGTTCGACCGTCAGGTTGTTGTCCACGGCGATCGAGATCGGGTGGATGAGTTCCGAGGCGCGCGGCGCGACGACCACACCGCCGACGACGATCCCCGTGCCCGGACGGCAGAAGATCTTGACGAAGCCGTCCCGGATGCCCTGCATCTTGGCGCGCGGGTTGCGCAGCAGCGGCAGCTTGACCACGCGCGCGTCGATCTTGCCCGCGTCCACGTCGGCCTGGGTGTAGCCGACGGTGGCGATCTCGGGGTCGGTGAAGACGTTCGAGGAGACCGTCTTGAGGTTCAGCGGGGCCACCGAGTCGCCGAGGAAGTGGTACATCGCGATACGGCCCTGCATCGCGGCCACCGAGGCGAGCGCGAAGACACCGGTGACGTCACCGGCGGCGTACACGCCCGGCGCGGTCGTACGCGACACCCGGTCGGTCCAGATGTGGCCCGACTCGCGCAGCTTGACGCCGGCCTCCTCCAGGCCGAGCCCGGCGCTGTTGGGGATCGCGCCGACCGCCATCAGACAGTGCGTACCGGTGATGACGCGGCCGTCCGCGAGCGTGACCTCGACCCGGTCGCCGACCCGCTTGGCGGACTGGGCGCGGGAGCGGGCCATGACGTTCATGCCCCGGCGGCGGAAGACGTCCTCCAGGACGGCGGCGGCGTCCGGGTCCTCGCCGGGCAGCACGCGGTCGCGGGAGGAGACGAGGGTGACCTTGGAGCCGAGCGCCTGGTACGCGCCGGCGAACTCGGCACCGGTGACGCCGGAGCCGACCACGATCAGCTCTTCGGGCAGCTCGTCGAGGTCGTAGACCTGGGTCCAGTTCAGGATGCGCTCGCCGTCGGGCTGCGCGTCGGGGACCTCGCGGGGGTGGCCGCCGGTCGCGATGAGGACGGCGTCGGCGGTGAGGGTCTCCTCGGAGCCGTCGGCGGCGGTGACGACGACCTTGCGGGAGCCGTCGAGCGCCTGCATGCCCTCCAGGCGGCCCCGGCCGCGCATGACGCGGGCGCCGGCGCGCGTGACGGAGGCGGTGATGTCGTGCGACTGGGCGAGCGCGAGCCGCTTCACCCGGCGGTTGACCTTGCCGAGGTCCACGCCGACGACGCGGGCGGCCTGCTCGATGTGCGGGGTGTCGTCGGCGACGATGATCCCCAGCTCCTCGTAGGAGGAGTCGAACGTGGTCATCACCTCCGCCGTGGCGATGAGCGTCTTCGACGGTACGCAGTCGGTCAGCACCGACGCCCCGCCCAGACCGTCGCAGTCCACGACGGTCACCTCCGCGCCGAGCTGCGCCGCCGTCAGCGCCGCCTCGTACCCGCCGGGTCCACCACCGATGATCACGATCCGAGTCACGTACCCCATTCTCCCGCACGCGGGTCTCCGACGGTTCGGCGGGGGCGAGATGTCTCCGACGGTTCGACGGGGACGGCACGGGAAGTCTCCGACGGCTCGACGGGAGCGGCACGGGAAGTGCCCCAGGGATCGACGGGAGCGGCACGGGAAGTGTCCGACGGCTCGGCGGGGCACCCACCGGGACGTACGGGCGGCTCGAAGGGCTACGCGCCGCGTCTACGACGACTCGGCCGGGGCAGGGGCCCGGTGTCCCAACGGATCTACGGGGGGCATGCGCCCGGCTTACCGAGACCTGGCAGGGTCGCCCGCCGGTACATCCGGGCAGTTCAGAGGGCCACTCGCCGCGTCTACGACGGCTCGGTGGGGGCACGAGGCCGGTGTCCCGACAGGTCGGCAGGGGCATGCGCCGGGCTTCCCGAGAGCCGACAGGGGAGCCCGCCGGGGCGCCTGGCCGGCTCGGAGGGCCGCGCGCCGCGTCTCCGACGGATCGGTCGGGGCAGGGAGCCGGTGCCCCGACCGGATCGACGGGGGCATGCGCCCGGCTTTCCGAGGCCCGGCAGGGGTATCCGCCGCGACGTCCAGGCAGCTCGGAGCGCCGCGTCTACGACGGAGCGGTGGAGGCAGGGGCCCGGTGTCCCGACCGGATCGACGGGGCAGGGGCCCGGCTTCCCCAAGCCCAGCGGGGGCGCACGCCGGGGCATCCGGGCGGCTCGGAAGACCGCCGCGTCTCCGACGGTTCGGCCGGGGCTCGGGGCCGGTGTCCCGGCTGGTCGGCATAGGCCGACTACCCGACCACCCCGCCTCCCGGCGAATCCGCAGCGGTGCACACCGGGCGTTCCCGGCGGGTCGTAGGGCCACGCACCGCGTCTCCGACGGATCGGCGGGGGCCGGCGGCCGGTCTTCCGGCGATTCGGGGAGGGCATGCGTCCGGCTTGCCGAGGTCCGACAGGTGGGGGTACCGGCATCCCGGAGCCCGGCAGGGAGGGGCACCACACCGGGGGCCGGCCCCGGCACCCGGAAGGAACGCGCCCCGAGCCGTCCCGGCTGCCCGAAGGGGCACACGCCGACTCCCCCCAGTGACCATGGAGCGGTACCCCTCCGGCTTCAGGAGCCCCCCTCACCCCTGCCGTACCCTCTGTCCATGTCGCTCTACGCCGCCTACGCCGGCAACCTCGACGCGCGGCTGATGTCGCGCCGCGCCCCGCATTCACCGCTGCGCGCGACCGGCTGGCTGAACGGCTGGCGGCTGACCTTCGGCGGGGAGCAGCTCGGGTGGGAGGGCGCGCTGGCGACGCTGGTGGAGGAGCCCGGGGCGCAGGTCTTCGTCGGGCTGTACGACATCGCGCCGATGGACGAGGAGTCGCTGGACCGCTGGGAGGGCGTAGGCCTCGGCGTCTACCGGCGCCTGAAGGTCCGCGTACACACCCTGGACGGCGAGGAGCCCGCCTGGGTGTACGTCCTCAACGGCTACGAGGGCGGTCTCCCCTCCGCCCGCTACCTCGGCGAACTCGCAGACGCCGCCGAGTCCGCAGGCGCCCCGCACGACTACGTGATGGAACTGCGCAAGCGCCCCTGCTGAGCCGCGCCAAGAGCCCCGCCCCAAGCCGCCGCCCGAGGGACCCCCGCCCCTTCACCAACGGTTTGCCCACCCTTCCCCGAAATCTCCCTGACAACGATCGCATTCCCGTGAGCCCCGTCATCTACGCGCGTAGGCGAAGACCGGCTACCCTCGTGCCGTGAACGCATCTCTCCTTCCGGACGACCCCCACGCCGCCGCCGACGCCGCCGCCGCGCGCCTGCGCGAACTCACGGGTGCCGAGACCCACGACGTCGCCCTCGTGATGGGCTCCGGCTGGGCCCCGGCCGTGGACGCGCTGGGCGCGCCCGACGCCGAGTTCGCGGTGACCGAGCTGCCCGGCTTCCCGCCGCCCGCCGTCGAGGGCCACGGCGGCAAGATCCGCTCGTACACCTTCGGGGCCAAGCGCGCCCTGGTGTTCCTGGGCCGTACGCACTACTACGAGGGCCGTGGCGTCGCCGCCGTCGCGCACGGTGTGCGTACCGCCGTCGCCGCCGGCTGCAAGACCATCGTGCTGACCAACGGCTGCGGCGGTCTGCGCGAGGGCATGCGCCCCGGCCAGCCGGTGCTGATCAGCGACCACCTGAACCTGACGGCCACCTCCCCGATCGTCGGCGCCAACTTCGTCGACCTCACGGACCTGTACTCGCCGCGCCTGCGCGCCCTGTGCAAGGAGATCGACCCCTCCCTGGAGGAGGGCGTCTACGCGCAGTTCCCCGGCCCGCACTACGAGACCCCGGCCGAGATCCGCATGGCTCGTACCATCGGCGCCGACCTGGTCGGCATGTCCACGGTGCTGGAGGCCATCGCCGCACGCGAGGCCGGCGCCGAGGTGCTCGGCATCTCCCTGGTCACCAACCTCGCCGCGGGCATGACCGGCGAGCCCCTGAACCACGAGGAGGTCCTCCAGGCGGGCCGCGACTCGGCGGCGCACATGGGCGAGCTGCTGGGACAGGTGCTGAACCGGCTGTAGCAACGGCCCGCAGCGGACAGATCGAGAGAGAGGTTCACCCGAGGTGCAGGACGTGCAGGACGACGTGCAGGACGAACTCATCGCGCGGGCCCGGGCGTGGCTGGCCGAGGACCCCGACCCCGAGACCCGCGCGGAACTGGCCGCGCTCCTCGACGCCGGGGACACCGACGAGCTGGCGGCGCGCTTCAGCGGCACCCTCCAGTTCGGTACGGCCGGACTGCGCGGCGAGCTGGGCGCGGGCCCGATGCGGATGAACCGCGCGGTCGTGATCCGCGCCGCCGCCGGTCTCGCCGCGTACCTCAAGGCGAAGGGGCAGCCGGACGGCCTGGTCGTCATCGGCTACGACGCCCGGCACAAGTCGGCCGACTTCGCGCGGGACACCGCCGCCGTGATCACCGGCGCCGGACTGCGCGCGGCCGTACTGCCCCGTCCGCTGCCCACCCCCGTCCTCGCGTACGCCATACGGCACCTCGGCGCGGCCGCGGGCGTGGAGGTCACCGCGAGCCACAACCCGCCCCGGGACAACGGCTACAAGGTGTACCTCGGCGACGGCTCCCAGATCGTCCCGCCCGCCGACGCGGAGATCGCGGCGGAGATCGACGCGGTGGCGGCGCTCGCCGGCGTACCGCGCCCGGAGTCCGGCTGGGAGATCCTCGGCGACGAGGTCCTGGACGCGTATCTGGCCCGTACGGACGCGGTCCTCGCGAAGGACTCGGCGCGTACGGCCCGTACCGTCTACACGGCGATGCACGGCGTCGGCAAGGACGTGCTGCTCGCGGCGTTCGCGCGGGCGGGCTTCCCGGAGCCGGTGCTGGTGGCCGAACAGGCCGAGCCCGACCCGGACTTCCCCACCGTGGCCTTCCCCAACCCGGAGGAGCCCGGCGCGATGGACCTCGCCTTCGCGGCGGCCCGCGCGACGGACCCCGACCTCGTGATCGCCAACGACCCCGACGCCGACCGGTGTGCGGTGGCCGTGCGCGACGGCGCCGGCTGGCGCATGCTGCGCGGCGACGAGGTGGGCGCGCTGCTCGCCGAGCACCTGGTGCGCCGGGGTGCGCGGGGCACGTTCGCGGAGTCCATCGTCTCGTCCTCGCTGCTGGGCCGGATCGCGGAGCGGGCCGGTGTCCCCTACGAGGAGACCCTTACGGGCTTCAAGTGGATCGCCCGCGTGGAGGGCCTGCGCTTCGGGTACGAGGAGGCGCTCGGCTACTGCGTCGACCCCGAGGGCGTACGCGACAAGGACGGCATCACGGCCGCGCTGCTGATCACCGAGCTGGCGTCGGAGCTGAAGGAACAGGGCCGGACCCTGACCGACCTCCTGGACGACATCGCGGTGACGTACGGACTGCACGCCACCGACCAGCTCTCGGTCCGTGTGGAGGACCTGTCGGTCATCGCGGACGCGATGCGCCGCCTGCGCGAGCACCCGCCGACGCGGCTCGCGGGCCTGCCGGTCACCTCGGCGGAGGACCTCACCCGGGGCACGGCCACCCTCCCGCCCACGGACGGCCTCCGCTACACCCTGGACGGCGCCCGCGTCATCGTCCGCCCCAGCGGCACCGAACCCAAGCTCAAGTGCTACCTGGAGGTCGTCCTCCCGGTCCCCACCCACCGCGACCTCCCGTCGGCCCGTGCGAAGGCGACAGACCTCCTGACAGCGATCAAGCGAGACCTGTCGGAGGCAGCGGGCATCTGACCCCGCCGGTACGACACCGAGGGCCCGTCTCCTTGAGGAGGCGGGCCCTCGTCAAATACGAGGTGAATTCGCCGGGTTGCCACAGGACAGGCGGCTACAACCCCACGACGGAGACCTCGTCCAGGGCCTGTTCCTCGTCAGCCACGAGATCGACGGCACGGCCGAGTGGCAGATCCGGGACGGCCGGCTCTTCGTCACTCCGGCGGACGCCAGGTACCGGTACCTCGACACGTAGCGGGGCGGGGAGCGACCCGCACCCGGCCCGGCCCCGCCCGCGCTCGCCGGCCGCCGTGTCGGTGGTGACGGCTAGGGTGCGCTGTCGTGGACGCTGATGATCTCGACTACCGGGCCCGGACGTTGACGGGCTGCATACCTCCGCCGCTGGTGGCGCGGCTTGTCGAACTCGGGCATGAGCGGGAGGTGGAGTTCCAGGCCGGCCGGGGTGAGTGGTTCTGCGCGCTGGAGTGGGCGCGGCTGCTCGGGCACCGGGGGCGGCGCGAGCAGGCGTTGGAGGTGCTCGCGCCGTACGTCGCCACGAACTGGTGGCCGGCGGCGCGGGCCCGGGCGGAGCTGCTGGAGGGCTGGGGCCGGGCGGCGGAGGCGATCGCGCTGTCCCGCCCGTACGCGGAGGCCGGTGACCGGCTCGCGCTGGACTTCTTCGCGCGCCTGCTGGCCCGCCACGGCCGTGGCGGCGAGGCGTTCGCGCTGCTGCGCGACGGGATCGAGGACTGGTTCCTCGCCCAGTGCCTGGTGGACGTCGCCGAAGCGGCGGGCATGGACGAGGAGGCGGCGGCCCTGCTGGAGGCCCGGATCGCGGCGGCGGTCCCCGCCTGCGACGACCCCGGCTGCGACCGCCTCCGGAGGGAGCCGTCCAACGCGGTCGGCCTGCTCGCCACGGTCAGGGAGCGCCAGGGCCGGACCGAGGAGGCGATCGCCCTGCTGCGCACCCGCGAGGTCACTTCCGTCAACGACCGTGACCAGCTGGCCGACCTGCTGGCCAGGCACGGCCGGATCACGGAACTGCGCGCGTACGCGGCGTCCGAGCACCACGGGCACGCCGTGCGATGCCTTGCCGAGGTGCTGGAGGAACGCGGCGACGTGGAAGGCGCGATCGCCGCCTACCGCGCGTACGCTGCCACGCCGGACGGAATGTGGCACGCGGCCGTCCCGCTGTCCGAGCTCCTGGTCCGGCACGGGCGGGCCGGCGAGGCGATCGAGGTGCTGCGCGCGCTCGCCGAACGGCCGGGCGGCGCGGAGGACTGGGTGGTCCACACCCTGTGCACCCTGTACACCGAACACGGCCTGGCGCAGGACGGCCTGGCCTTCCTCGACGCCCTCAGAGCTCGCCATGGCGGCGCGGAGGACTGGGAATTCTTCCGGCTGAGGCTCCCGCTCATGGCCGACCGCGGCCGGCTCGACGAAGCGGTCGAGCAGACGCGGGCTCACCCCGAGGGCGACACCTGGTACGCGGCCTGGGCCCTGTCCGAGCTGCTCGCCGGGGCCGGCCGCACCGAGGAAGCCGTAGCGGTCCTCGAACAGCACCCGGCGTTCAACGGCTCTCTCCGTGCCGGGCACCTCATCGGCCTCGGCCGCGTCGCGGAAGCCGTACGAGTCCTCCAGCAGCCGGGGCCCACACCGGCCGCACCCGCCTGGAGCGGCGCCCACTCCACCGAACCACCGTTCTGACGGGCGGCCGGGAGCCGGACACCGACGCGGTCAGGCCGCCCCGCTCGCCCGGAAGCGCCCGAGCAGCTCGCGGGCCGGACCGCTGCCGGCGTCGAAGCCGTGAATCCCCGTCCGGCCGGCGGGAACGGCCGGGCCCCGGAGGCGGGCGCCGTGGCAGAAGGCCATCCGGTAGCGGGAACCCTCGCCGCCGTGGACGTCGATGCCCCAGCCCGGGAAGAAGCAGCGCTGGAGGCCGCCGGGCGGAGGGCGCGGATCAGGGCGAGTGCGCTGTCGTCCTCCCAGAGGGCGACGAGGTCACCGGTGAGGCCGTCCGCGCGGGACTGCCAGCGGGTCGGTGATGCGGACGACCTCGATCTGTACGGGCGCCTCGGCCGGGAGCCACATGCCGCGGAGGTCAGCCCGTCGCCAGCAGCACCGCGAGCGCGACCGCCCCCACCAGCACCGGCCCCAGGATCTCGTACGCCCAGCGGACCGCGACCTCGCCGCCGGCGGTGCCCTTGTGGTCCTCGTGGAGTTCGCGGAGGTCGCTCATGACGCTGTCGGTCGCGGCGCGGGCGGGCTCGTCCGGGGTGGGCCCGGAGCCGCCGACGCGCGGCCCGGCGAAGGCGGCGAGGAAGCCGTTGGTGCGCCGGCCGGTCCCGGCGGCCGAGGCGGCGGCCTGGGTCTGCCGGCGGGCGGCGCGCTTGCGGGCGCGCAGGGAGACCGGGATCGCCCAGAGCTGGTACTTGGCGCCGGAGCCGGTGAAGACCTCGTTGGAGTAGCTGGAGCGCAGCCCCGAGACCTGCCCCCAGGGCAGGGTGATCACGCGGAAGGGGTTGCGCACCCGCAGCCGGTGCTCGTTCACGAACACGGCGGGCCGCAGCGTGAAGGCGATCACGAGCGGCAGCACCAGCGCCATCGCGGCGAGCGCGAGCCAGGGGGTGCGCCCCGCACCGCGCAGCAGCGCGTCGACGCCCAGCCAGCCGATGAGCGCGCACAGCAGAACCCCGCCGGCGATACCCATCGGCGAACGGTGCACCCGGTCCGAGGGGGCGGGCGCCGGGGGCGCGGTCTGCTGCTGCGGGCTCGTCATGGCCCCGATTCTGCACGACATGTCCGCCTCGCCCGCGACCGGTGCCGAAACCGGCGCCCAACCGTGATCTGCACCGGGGTCTTTACGTCCCGCTCCGGGGGTATACAGCCGCTACGCGCGTAGATATGCTCGTCTGGTGACCATGCCCACCACATCTGCTCCCGCGACAGCTTTCGCCGACGTCACCGCGTCCGACAGCACGCTGCGCCGCTTCCTCCACGGGCTGCCCGGCGTCGACGCGGTCGGCCTGGAGGCGCGCGCCGCCGCCCTCGGCACCCGATCCATCAAGACCACCGCGAAGGCGTACGCCATCGACCTCGCCATCTCGATGGTCGACCTGACGACGCTGGAAGGCGCGGACACCCCCGGCAAGGTCCGGGCGCTCGGCGCCAAGGCGGTCCATCCGGACCCGACGGACCGGACGGCCCCGGCGACCGCCGCCGTCTGCGTCTATCCCGACATGGTGGCCGTCGCCAAGGAGGCCGTCGCCGGGTCCGGCGTCAAGGTCGCCTCGGTCGCCACCGCCTTCCCGGCCGGCCGCGCCGCGCTCCCCGTGAAGCTGGCCGACGTGCGTGACGCCGTCGCCGCGGGCGCCGACGAAATCGACATGGTCATCGACCGGGGCGCGTTCCTCGCGGGCGATTACCTGAAGGTCCACGACGAGATCACCGCCGTGAAGGAGGCCTGCGGGACCAGCGCCCGGCTGAAGGTCATCTTCGAGACCGGCGAGCTGTCCACGTACGACAACATCCGCCGCGCCAGCTGGCTCGGCATGATGGCGGGCGCGGACTTCATCAAGACCTCCACCGGCAAGGTGGCCGTCAACGCCACCCCCGCCAACACCCTGCTCATGCTGGAGGCGGTGCGCGACTTCCGCGCCCAGACCGGCGTGCAGGTCGGCGTGAAGCCCGCGGGCGGCATCAGGACGACCAAGGACGCGATCAAGTTCCTCGTCCTGGTCAACGAGACCGCGGGCGAGGACTGGCTGGACAACCACTGGTTCCGCTTCGGCGCCTCCTCGCTCCTGAACGACCTGCTGATGCAGCGTCAGAAGCTGGCCACCGGCCGCTACTCCGGCCCCGACTACGTGACGGTGGACTGATCACCATGGGTTCCCTTTTCGAGTACGCACCGGCGCCCGAGTCCCGCTCGGTCGTCGACATCGCCCCCTCCTACGGCCTGTTCATCGACGGCGAGTTCACCGAGGCGGCCGACGGCAAGGTCTTCAAGACCGTCTCCCCGTCCACCGAGGAGGTCCTCTCCGAGGTCGCGCAGGCCGGCGAGGCCGACGTGGACCGCGCGGTGAAGGCCGCGCGCAAGGCGTTCGCGAAGTGGTCGGCGCTGCCCGGCTCCGAGCGCGCCAAGTACCTGTTCCGCATCGCCCGGATCATCCAGGAGCGCAGCCGCGAACTGGCCGTCCTGGAGACCCTGGACAACGGCAAGCCGATCAAGGAGACCCGCGACGCGGACCTCCCGCTGGTCGCCGCGCACTTCTTCTACTACGCGGGCTGGGCCGACAAGCTCGACCACGCGGGCTTCGGCGCCAACCCTCGTCCGCTGGGCGTCGCGGGCCAGGTCATCCCGTGGAACTTCCCGCTGCTGATGCTGGCGTGGAAGATCGCCCCCGCGCTCGCGGCGGGCAACACGGTCGTCCTCAAGCCCGCCGAGACCACCCCGCTGTCCGCCCTGTTCTTCGCGGACATCTGCCGCCAGGCGGGCCTGCCCAAGGGTGTCGTCAACATCCTTCCCGGGTACGGCGACGCGGGCGCCGCGCTGGTCGCGCACCCCGACGTGAACAAGGTCGCCTTCACCGGCTCCACGGCCGTCGGCAAGGAGATCGCGCGCACGGTCGCGGGCACGGACAAGAAGCTCACGCTGGAACTGGGCGGCAAGGGCGCCAACATCGTCTTCGACGACGCGCCCATCGACCAGGCCGTCGAGGGCATCGTCACCGGCATCTTCTTCAACCAGGGCCAGGTCTGCTGCGCGGGCTCGCGTCTGCTGGTCCAGGAGTCGATCCAGGACGAGCTGCTCGACGCCCTCAAGCGCCGTCTGTCCACGCTGCGCCTCGGTGACCCGCTGGACAAGAACACCGACATCGGCGCGATCAACTCCGCCGAGCAGTTGGCCCGGATCACCGCGCTCGCGGAGAAGGGCGAGGCGGAGGGCGCCGAGCGCTGGTCCCCTGCCTGTGAACTCCCCTCCACCGGCTACTGGTTCGCCCCGACGCTCTTCACGAACGTCACCCAGGCGCACACCATCGCCCGCGACGAGATCTTCGGTCCCGTCCTGTCGGTGCTCACCTTCCGCACCCCGGACGAGGCGGTCGCCAAGGCGAACAACACGCAGTACGGCCTCTCGGCGGGCATCTGGACCGAGAAGGGCTCGCGGATCCTCGCCGTCGCCAACAAGCTGCGCGCGGGCGTGATCTGGTCCAACACGTTCAACAAGTTCGACCCGACCTCGCCGTTCGGCGGTTACAAGGAGTCGGGCTTCGGCCGCGAGGGCGGCCGCCACGGCCTGGAGGCGTACCTCGCCCCGTCGAGCCCGGAGGGCGAGCGCTAAATGAGCACAGTTGAGAAGACGGAGAAGACCGAGCCGCGGCTGTCGGTCTTCAAGACCTACAAGCTGTACGTCGGCGGGAAGTTCCCGCGTTCCGAGAGCGGCCGGGTGTACGAGGTGACCGACACGAAGGGCAACTGGCTCGCGAACGCGCCGCAGTCGTCCCGTAAGGACGCCCGTGACGCGGTCGTCGCCGCGCGCAAGGCGTTCGGCGGCTGGTCCGGCGCGACCGCGTACAACCGAGGCCAGGTCCTCTACCGCGTCGCGGAGATGCTGGAGGGCCGCAAGGACCAGTTCGTCCGCGAGGTCGCCGAGGCCGAGGGCCTGTCGAAGGCGAAGGCGGCGGCGGTCGTGGACGCGGCCATCGACCGCTGGGTCTGGTACGCGGGCTGGACGGACAAGATCGCCCAGGTGGTCGGCGGCGCCAACCCGGTCGCGGGCCCGTACTTCAACCTGTCCTCCCCCGAGCCCACCGGCGTCGTCGCCGTGCTGGCCCCGCAGGAGTCGTCCTTCCTCGGCCTGGTCTCGGTGATCGCCCCGGTGATCGCGACGGGCAACACCGCGGTGGTGATCGCGAGCGAGAAGTCCCCGCTCCCGGCCCTCTCCCTCGGCGAGGTCCTGGCCACCTCCGACGTGCCCGGCGGTGTCGTCAACATCCTGTCCGGCGACACGGCGGAGATCGCCGCGCCCCTCGCCGCGCACCAGGACGTCAACGCGATCGACCTCGCGGGCGCCGGCGCCGGCCTGGCGAAGGACCTGGAGATCGCGGCGGCGGACAACCTCAAGCGCGTCCTGCGTCCACAGCCTGTGGACTACACCGCGACCCCGGGCATCGACCGCATGACGGCGTTCCTGGAGACGAAGACGGTCTGGCACCCCACCGGGGCGCTGGGCGCGGCGGGTTCGTCGTACTGACCCCCGCCTGACCCCCGCCCGACCTCCGTACGTTCCTTACGCGCACGAGCCGCGTCGCCCCCGTCCACGAGGCGGGGGCGGCGCGGCTCGCCGCGTGAGGGGGGTCCGGTCAGCTCTGCGGGGTGCCCGCGCCGAGCAGGCCGAGCACCTGGCCGACGACGGGAATGTGGCCGAACGACCGAGCCTCGGCGATGGGCGCGGTGAGGGCCTGGGAGGTGAGCGGCTTGAAGTCGGCGAGCTGGGTGCCGATGCCGTTGTTCAGGGGGTCCACGCCCGTGCCCGCGAGGGGGTTGGGCTTGAGGCCGGCGATGGGGCCCGTGGCGTAGCCGAGGGTGGTGGTGAGGGCGGAGAGGCCCGCCTGGGGGTCCACCTTGCCGAGGGAGGTCGGGCGGGAGGGGAGGTCCACGAGGGGCGCGGACGCGTCGGCGTGGGCCGTCGCCGCGCCCGCGCCGAGGGCCGCTCCGGCCGTCGCGAGGGCGATCAGGGCGCGCCGGGCCGGGTTCCGGGGAGTCCGGGGTGCGGAGTGTCGGGCCATCGCTGGTGCCACCTTCGGGTGCGCGGGGTAATGCTGTCGACACGTAGGGTAGTTGAGGTGTGACGCACGTTCCAAAGCCAACCCGCGTGGTCGGCAACGGCGCCGCCATGCGTCAAACTGGTGTTCCGTGAGCATCCATCCCCCGTACCCCGCCCGTGTGGTGCTGCTGTGCGGCCCGTCGGGTTCGGGCAAGTCACTCGTCGCCGCCCTCTGCGGGCTGCCCGTCCTGCGCCTCGACGACTTCTACAAGGAGGGCGACGACCCGACACTGCCGCTGGTGGACGGGAGCTCGGACATCGACTGGGACCATCCGCTGTCCTGGGACGCGGACGTGGCGGTGGCCGCCATCACCCGCCTGTGCGCGACGGGT
The DNA here is from genome assembly GCF_040703155.1 of Streptomyces sp. NPDC005435. Taxonomy (NCBI): domain Bacteria; kingdom Bacillati; phylum Actinomycetota; class Actinomycetes; order Kitasatosporales; family Streptomycetaceae; genus Streptomyces; species Streptomyces sp. NPDC005435. Next base: position 171,195 of record NZ_JBEXEQ010000005.1, on the reverse strand, counting down.
TCGACGCCGGTGCCGGTGTACGACATCTCGCGCAGCGCCCGTACCGGCGAGGACACCCTCGGCATCGGCGACAGCCCGCTGTTCGTCGCCGAGGGCATCTTCGCGGCGGAGATCGTGGAGCGCTGCCGTGAACTGGGCGTGCTGGCGGACGCGCTGTGTCTGACCCGGGGCCCGCTCACCACCTTCCGGCGCCGCTTCCTGCGCGACCTGAAGGAGGGCCGCAAGTCGGTGCCCTTCCTGCTGCGGCGCGGCTGGCGCCTGATGCGTACGGAGCGCGCGATCGTCACCCGCCAGGTCGCCCTGGGCGCCCACCCCTGCGGGCGTGACGAGGCGCTGAACCGGCTGGCCGCGGCCGGGGCGGGGCACCTGCCGGCGCAGGGGGCGGCGGCGTAACCGCACCCGGCGCGCACCCCGCGTACACCACGCACCGCGCGCACCCGCCCGCATGACGAAGGGGCGGGACTGGTGGCCCCCCGGCCCGCCAGTCCCGCCCCTTTTCGCGCTCCCCCGTGATCCCCCCTGGTCCCCCGTACTTCCCGTGGGACCGCCCCCCAGCGGCCCCACGGTTTCCCCCGTTCCCCCGTTGGCCCCCCTCGGGCCTCGCCCCAGGGCTTCTCCCCCATAGCCCCGGGGCTTTCCCCGTCGGCCCGCCGGACTCCGGCGACCCTACGGAAACTCTCAGGCGACCAGTTCGCCGAAGGCGCTCTGTTCGTCGCGGCCGAGGCTGAGCACCTCGTCGTCGCGCAGCCGGCGCAGCGAGCGCCAGATGCTGGACTTCACCGTGCCGACGCTGATGCCGAGTATGTCGGCGATCTCCGGGTCGGTACGGCCCTCGTAGTAGCGCAGGACGAGCATCGTGCGCTGGAGTTCGGGCAGCCGGGCCAGCGCCTGCCACAGGACCGCGCGCAGTTCGGTGCCGCGCATCGCGTCCGTGCCGGCGGGCGTCTCCGGCAGTTCCTCGGTCGGGTACTCGTTCAGCTTGCGGCGGCGCCACGCGCTGATGTGCAGGTTGGTCATGGTCCGGCGGAGGTACCCGCCGACCGCGGCCTTGTCGCTGATCCGGTCCCAGGCCCGGTAGGTCGAGAACAGCGCGCTCTGCAGCAGGTCCTCGGCCTCGAACCGGTCACCGGTGAGGTGATAGGCGGTCGCGTAGAGGGAGGCGCGGCGCTCCTGCACGTAGGCGGTGAACTCCGCCTCCGTCAGGGAGCGCCGCTCCCCCTGCTCCTCCCCGTACGCGGCCGCCCCGTACGCCTCCCCCTGGCGTGCGTCGACCACCGTCATGTACCCGGTGTGCTGACGCCCGGTGCCGCGCGCGCACCCCCGTACGCTCCCGGGCTCCCGGCCGCGTTCCAGCAGCGCGGTGCCCGTGCCGGCACCGGACTTCTCGATCCCCCGGTGCACGTCGTGCAGACGTGTGACCACTGCGCTGGTGCTCATGCCGTGCGGCGTGTTCATCTCGCGCTCCCCGTCGTGGACTTCCGGTGTTCGGGCTGTTCGGTGCTGTTTCCCCCGTGCCGAAAAGCTTGCCGAACGACCTTCATGGCCGTGTCCGCCGACTGTCACAGGCCTGTCACAGGGGGCCCGCCCGGCGGGTCGTTCCCCTCCGCCGGGGATTCCGGATGGCAGGGCCATACGCCCTCTGACCTCGCCGTACCCGCCTCCTGCCGTAGTGCGCGGTGCGGCACGGGTCGTACGGGAGCCGGTGCATGGGCCAGAATGAGCCCGTGCCTTCCCTGTTGCTGATCGAGGACGACGACGCCATCCGTACGGCCCTGGAGCTCTCCCTGACGCGCCAGGGGCACCGGGTCGCCACCGCAGCCAGCGGCGAGGACGGTCTGAAGCTGCTGCGAGAACAGCGGCCGGACCTGATCGTGCTGGACGTGATGCTGCCCGGCATCGACGGGTTCGAGGTGTGCCGGCGCATCCGCCGCACCGACCAGTTGCCGATCATTCTGCTGACCGCGCGCAGCGACGACATCGACGTGGTGGTCGGCCTGGAGTCCGGCGCCGACGACTACGTGGTGAAACCGGTGCAGGGCCGCGTCCTCGACGCCCGGATCCGTGCCGTACTGCGGCGCGGGGAACGTGAGTCCAGCGACTCGGCGACCTTCGGCAACGTCGTCATCGACCGCTCGGCGATGACCGTGACGAAGAACGGCGAGGACCTCCAGCTCACCCCGACCGAGCTGCGGCTGCTCCTGGAGCTGAGCCGCCGGCCCGGCCAGGCCCTGTCCCGGCAGCAGTTGCTGCGCCTGGTGTGGGAGCACGACTACCTGGGCGACTCGCGCCTGGTGGACGCGTGTGTGCAGCGGCTGCGCGCCAAGGTGGAGGACGTGCCGTCCTCCCCGACCCTCATCCGCACGGTCCGTGGGGTCGGCTACCGCCTGGACGCGCCGCAGTGAGAAATCGAGGGGGACTCGGCCGCTGGCTGGCCGAGCGGGGGAGAAAGCCGGCCGGACTGCGGTTCACGAGCCTCAGACTGCGCCTCGTCCTGGTCTTCGGCCTGGTCGCGCTGACCGCCGCGGTGTCCGCGTCGGGCATCGCCTACTGGCTCAACCGCGAGGCGGTGCTCACCCGCGCCCAGGACGCGGTGCTGCGCGACTTCCGGCTGGAGATGCAGAACCGCGCGGGCGCGCTGCCCACGCATCCCACCCAGGACGAACTCCAGATCGCCGCCGGGCAGATGGCGGGCAGCAGCCAGCGCTTCAGCGTGCTCCTGGTCGCCCAGGACGCCGACCGCCGCACGGTGTACGGCAGTTCGGAGGGGCTGAACGGCTTCTCCCTGAAGGACGTGCCCGCTTCACTGTCGGCGGCCGTCAACAAGCAGCAGAAGACGAGCGGTTCGGGCGAGGCGCCGTACCACCTGTACTGGCAGCGGGTCACCGAGCACGGCACGCCGTACCTCATCGCGGGCACGAAGGTGATCGGCGGCGGCGCGACCGGCTACATGGCCAAGTCCCTCGAACCGGAGGCCAAGGACCTCAACTCCCTTGCCTGGTCGCTCGGTATCGCCACCGGCCTCGCGCTGATCGGCTCCGCACTGCTCGCGCAGGCCGCCGCGACGACCGTGCTGAAGCCGGTGCACCGGCTCGGGGTGGCCGCGCGCCGGCTCGGCGAGGGACACCTCGACACCCGCCTCCGGGTCTCCGGCACGGACGAACTCGCCGACCTGTCACGGACGTTCAACAACGCGGCCGCCGCACTGGAGAAGCGCGTCGCGGACATGGCCGCGCGCGACGAGGCGTCCCGGCGCTTCGTCGCCGACATGTCGCACGAGCTGCGCACCCCGCTGACCGCGATCACCGCCGTCACCGAAGTCCTGGAAGAGGAGCTGGAGTTCGAGGGCGGGGGCATAGACCCGATGATCGAGCCCGCGGTACGGCTCGTGGTCAGCGAGACCCGGCGGCTGAACGACCTCGTGGAGAACCTGATGGAGGTCACCCGCTTCGACGCGGGCACCGCCCGGCTGGTCCTGGACGACGTCGACCTCGCCGACCAGATCACCGCCTGCATCGACGCCCGCGCCTGGCTGGACGCGGTCGACCTGGACGCCGAACGCGGCATCCACTCCCGGCTCGACCCGCGCCGCCTGGACGTCATCCTCGCCAACCTCATCGGCAACGCCCTCAAGCACGGCGGTTCACCGGTGCGGGTCTCGGTACGCATCGACGGCGACGACCTGGTCATCGCCGTACGGGACCACGGGCCCGGCATCCCCGAGGACGTCCTCCCGCACGTCTTCGACCGCTTCTACAAGGCCAGCGCCTCCCGCCCCCGCTCCGAGGGCAGCGGGCTCGGCCTGTCCATCGCGCTGGAGAACGCCCACATCCACGGCGGCGAGATCACGGCCGCCAACTCCCCCGACGGAGGCGCCGTGTTCACCCTGCGGCTGCCCCGGGACGCCTCGGACCTGACCGAGGAGGAGGGCGAGGACGGCAAGGACGACACGGGCGGCGGCGTGGTCGGGGACGGGCCTGTGGGGAGTGGTCCCAACTCCGGTTCAGGCGGCCGGGGTTCCGGCTCCAGTGGCTCGGGCTCCGGCTCCGGCTCCGGCTCCGGCGGGGAGGGGCGCGCATGAGGGTCCGTACGCTGCGGCCGCTGCTCGCGCTGCCCCTGCTGGGCGTGCTGCTCGCCGGGTGCGGCATCCGGCCCACCGAGGTGCCGACCGACTTCGGGCGGGCGCCCTCACGGGTGCCCTGCTCGCTCACCGGCTCCGGCCTGCCGGACGGGTCCGCGCACGGCGTGCCCGTCCAGGTCTTCCTGCTGTGCGAGTCGTCGCTGGTCGCGGTGGACCGTACGGTACGGGTGCCCGAGGGCACCCCGGACGCGCGGCGGCGGATCATGGTCGCCGAGGGCCTGCTCGACCAGCTCGCCGCCGCCCCCTCCACCGGGGAGCGCGCGGCGGGCTACGCGACCCGGGTGCCGGGCGCCCTCGGTGTGTCCGGGCCGGGCCACGACGACCCCGAGGACGCGCTCCGGCTGAGCACCCCGCCCTCCCGGCTCTCCTCCTACGCCCTCGCCCAGGTCGTGTGCACCCTCTCCGACTCCACGGCGACCGAGGAGGACGGCGCGGTGGTGCTCGGCGGCCCCGGCACCGGCGCCCTGCGCCGCTACGAGTGCACCGACGACGTACGCGACCGGCCGGGCCGTACGGAACCGCCGTCCAGCGCGGTGGACCGGGACTGAGCCGGGCCGCCGCCCGGGGTGGCGCGGGTGCCGCGGTGGGCGGCGAGCGGCGAGCGGCGAGCGGCGGCGTGCCGTACGGCGGTGTGGCGCATGCCTCACGGGGGCGTGCGTGGTGCGTGCGGAACCGATCGTGCGGGGTGGCGCGTCTTGGGGGACGTGCAGCGTCAAGGCTCCATCGGCGGCAATGCCGTGATCCGCATCCGTGTGACAGGGGGCGTCCTCCTCGTCGCGCACCTCGCCCTCGTCGCCTGGCTGACGCTGCGTCCACTGGACGTGCCCTGGGTACGGCCCGCCAATCTGCGCCCGCTGGCCGGCATCCGCGCCGATCTGGCGCTGGGCTGGCCCGACGCGGCCGCCCGCATCGGCGCCGGACTGGCCCTGCTGGCGCCGCTCGGCTTCCTCCTGCCCATGGCCGACGGCCGACTCACCGTCTCCCTGCTCGGCTCCCTCTTCCGCACGGCCGCGACGGGCGCCCTGATCTCCCTGGGCATCGTGCTGGCACAGACCGGCGTACCGGGTCGCGTCGCGGACGTGGACGCACTGCTGCTGAACACCGCCGGAGTGATCCTCGCCCACCTGGCCTTCGTCCCGACAGGACGCGCCTGGCTGCGACGACGGGCCCGAGGCGGCGAGCAGGAACCGGTCACGGCCGAGACGCCTCAGGGCCGGACCCCGACGATTCCGCGGGTGGGGATCGTGCCGTAGCGGACGGCTCCGTCAGAGCCGGCGGGATTCCTCGGCCGGCGCCGTGTCCCCGTCCTCCCCCGCCGTCGCCGGCCGGCCGGCGAGGAGCCGGAGGCCCTCCTCGGCGGGCGTGCCCGGGGCCGCGCTGCAGACCAGGACGTTCAGGCCGCTGTCGTCGGGCAGGCTCATGGTCTCCTGGTCGAGTTCCAGGTCGCCGACGAGCGGATGGTTGACGCGCTTGGTGCTGTCGCGGAGGACATGCACGTCCTGCGAACCCCACAGCACACGGAACTCGTCGCTGCGGGCGGACAGTTCACCGATGAGCTGGGACAGCTCCCGGTCGTAGGGGTTGCGTCCCGCCTCGACACGCAGCGCGCCCACGGTGAAGCGGGCCATGCGCTCCCAGTCGACGTAGAAGCGCCGGGCGGCGGAGGTGAGGAACGTGAACCGGGCGACGTTCCCCCCGCAGGCCGCGTCGGCGAACATCTCCGTGTACAGCACACGCCCCAGGGCGTTGGAGGCCAGCGTGTCGAGCCGGTTGTTCATGACGAACGCGGGCATCCCCGGCATCCCCGTGACGATCCGTGCCACGCTCGGCCGCACCGTCGCCGAGGTCCGCCGCTGCCGGGCCCGCGCACCGGGCGCGGGACCGGCGGCGCGGGCGAGGTCGTAGAGGTACATCCGCTCGGTCGCGTCGAGCCGCAGCGCCCGGGCGAGGGCGTCCAGCACGCTGTCGGAGACGCCCTGGAGGTTGCCGCGCTCCAGGCGCGTGTAGTACTCGACGCTCACCCCGGCGAGCGTCGCGACCTCACCCCGGCGCAGCCCGGGCACCCGCCGCCGCCCGTACACCGGCAGCCCCGCCCGGTCGGGGGTGATCCTGTCGCGCCGGGACCGCAGGAAGGCGCCGACCGCGTCCCGGTTGTCCATGGGGACAGCGTAGGCAGCGCGCACCGGCCGTGAGGGGTCCTGCCATTACCCCTCACGGCGGGGACTCCCGTGGCGCGGCCGTGTCCCGTTGCATGGTGGGTGAGCGCTGACGACAGGCTCGTACGTGTACGGGACGGCGATGACGGATCCCGTACGGCACCCCCCTACTGGACGGCGAGGGAAGCACCATGACCACCACCTGGTTCATCACCGGCACCTCCTCGGGCTTCGGCCGGCTGCTCACCGAACGGCTGCTGGCCCGGGGCGACCGGGTCGCGGCCACGCTCCGCAGGCCAGGGGCGCTGGACGAGCTCCGCGCGGAGTACGGTGACCGGCTCTGGACCGCCCGGCTCGACGTCACCGACACCGAGGAGGTGCGCCGGGTCGTGGACGAGGCGTTCCGGGACCTCGGCAGGATCGACGTCGTCGTCAACAACGCCGGTTACGGCGTGGTCGCGTCCGTGGAGGAGGCGTCCGACGAGCAGATCCGCCGCGTGGTCGACACCAACCTGATCGGCTCCGTCCAGGTCATCCGCGCCGCGCTCCCCCACCTGCGTGCCCAGGGCGGGGGCCGTGTCCTCCAGGTGTCGACCGCGGGCGGGCAGACGACCTATCCGGGGTTCGGGTACTACCACGCGTCCAAGTGGGGCATCGAGGGGTTCTGCGAGACCGCCGCGCGGGAGATCGCGCCGTTCGGCGTGGCCCTGACCATCGTGGAGCCGGGCGCGACCCCGACCAACTTCGGTGCCGCCCTCGACACCGCACCCCCGCTGACCGCGTACACGCACACCCCGGCGGGCGAGACCCGGCAGGCGCTCGCCGACGGGCGGTTCCCGGTGCCCAACAGCGCGGAGAAGATCGCGGACGCGATGATCGGCCTGGTGGACTCCGGCGCGACACCGCTCCGGCTGCCGCTCGGCCCGGACACCTACGACGACGTACGGGCGGCGCTGGCGGCGCGGCTGGCGGAGCACGAGGCGCACAAGGAGGTGGCGTACTCGGTGGCGGCGGGTTAGGCGGCGGGCCGGAGGTCGCCCGGAGGGCCCCCTCAGGGGTGGACCCTGAGGAATTCCAGGGTTGTTGTCGCTCGTCGGGGTGATGAATTCGCCCCCTTTGCCCTCGTACCGTGGAATCACAGACGGGGGCGGCGCATCGGCCGCCGACCGGCCACCGGCCCGCTCACGGGCCGCCGACGACGACGGAGGAACCGCCATGACCGCCCTTGCCCGCCCCACCGACGGCCGCATGATCGGCGGAGTGTGCGCAGCGCTGGCGCGCCGCTTCGGCACCTCGGCGACGACGATGCGGGTGATCTTCCTGCTGTCCTGTCTGCTGCCCGGCCCGCAGTTCCTGCTCTACATAGCCCTGTGGATCCTGCTGCCGTCCGAGGACAGGGCGCGTACGAACGCCTGGTGACCCCATGCGCGAGCCGCCGGCGCGTCCCGGACACCTCCGGGCGCGACGACGGCTCGCGGGTACTGCGGTATCAGCCGAGCGGGATGCCGTTGACGGGCAGACCGTGGGTGGGCAGGCCCTTGAGCGGCAGACCGCCGAGCAGCCCGGCGACCGGCGCGGCCGGACCCTGGGCGAGGACCTTCTGGACGGCCGGCTGCGCGGCGGCGAGCCCGCTGCCGACGGCACCCTGGCCCTGGGTGAGGGCCCCGGTGGCGCCCGGGAGCGTCTTGGTGACGGAGTCCAGGCCCTGCGGAGCGGCCGGGGCCGCGTTGGCGGCACCGGCGCCGACGGCGGCGAAAGCGGCACCGAGCGCGGCGACACCGAGGGTCTTGACGGCAGACTGCTTCATGGTGAATGGCGTCCTTGAATGCGAGAAACGGGGATCTCATTCGATGAGCGGCCTCCGACCGTAAACGCGCCGAACCGTCCCCCGCAAACACCGAAATGCGGACGACCTGTGAATGCGTGTCCGCATTCACTGCCCCAACCAGCCTCACCCGGCCGCCCGTTCGAAAGATAACCCCTGCTAGACGCCCCACCCCTGAACAGGCATTCGCCCCACCCTCCCTCGCATCCGCATTCGAGGGCGTCATTCCCCACCGCACCCCGTTCATCGAAAGGAATGAACCCTGTTTTCATCGCATTGACGGAGAAGCGACCCCGGTAAATCACACTCCCGCCCGAACACCCGTCCCCGGCACACCGCCACGCCGTCCCACCCTCCCCCGCCCGCCATCGGCCACACGTTCGGTCGATACGCAACGGTGACCGCCGTGAAGGGTTTGGTTCCCTGCCGCTTCTGACACTGTTCTGGCATGGGACAGCAAGCGGCGCCGGTCCGAACGGCCAGGCTGGGGAAGGCGGTCGGCTCCGGGCCGGGCGCGGTGAGTGGGGTGGTCCTGCTGCTCGCCGGGGGCGCGGAGGTGTCCGAGCGTCAACCGTTCCCCCTTTCCGCGGGGCTGGTCCGGGCGCTGGGGCGCCGGCTCGCCCGTACCGGCCGGAGCGACGGGCTCGCCGTCCATACGGTGCGGTACCGGTATCGAGGGTGGAACGGCACCGAGGCCCACCTCGCGGCGGACGCCTCCTGGGCGGCCGACGAGGTGGTGCGGCGGTACGGCGATGTGCCGGTGTGCCTGGTCGGGCTGCACATGGGCGGACGGGCGGCGCTGCGCGCCGGGGGCCATGAGGCCGTCAACTCCGTGGTCGCGCTGGCGCCCTGGCTGCCCGAGGAGGACGTGGCGATGCCTCCCGAGCCGGTGAAGCAGCTGGTGGGGCGCCGGGTGCTGATCGCACACGGCACCAATGACGAGCGGTCCGACCCGGAGCTGTCCTTCCGTCTCGCGGCCCGCGCCAAGAAGGTGAACCGGGACGTGTGCCGCTTCGAAGTGCACGCCGACGGCCACGGCTTGCACCAGTACCGGGACGAAGTGGTCGCCCTCACCGAGGACTTCGTCCTGGGCGCCCTCTTCGGGCACACGGTGTCCCGCCCGGTGGAGGACGCCCTCGCGGCACCGCCGCCGATAGGGCTGCGGATGCCGCTGGCGTCCGGCTTCGGCCGCTCGCTGCGTAAGTAGGGGATGCGGAAAGCTCAGTTGGGCAGCAGGCTGCCCCGACGGGAGAGGAGGAACTTCTTGAAGGCGGCCACCGGTGGGGTGTCCGGCCGGTCGGCCAGCCAGGCGACGCCGATCTCGCGTACCGCGCGCGGTGCCGTCACGGTCAGCTCGACCACGCCCGGCCTCGGCACGGTGGGCGGCGGCAGCAGCGCGACCCCGAGCCCGGCCGCGACCAGACCGCGCAGGGTCTCGGTCTCCTCGCCCTCGAAGGCGACCCTCGGCCGGAACCCGGCCTCGCGGCACAGGTCGTCGGTGATCCGGCGCAGCCCGTAGCCGGGCTCCAGGGTCACGAAGGTCTCCTCGGCGGCCTCGGCGAGCCGGATGCGGCGGCGCGCGGCGAGGTGGTGGTCGGCCGGTACGACCAGGCGCAGCTTCTGCTCGTCCAGCCGGCGGGCGACCAGGTCCGGCGCGTCCGGCACCGGCGAGGTCAGACACAGGTCCAGTTCGCCGGCGCGCAGCCGCTCCAGCATGGCCTCGCCGTAGTTCTGCACGAGGCTGAAGCGGATGCGGGGGTGGTCGGCGCGGAAGGCCTGGAGCAGGCCGGGCACGGTCTCCGGGCCCATGGTGTGCAGGAAGCCGAAGGCGACCTTGCCGGTGGCGGGGTCGGCGTCGGCGCGGACCTCCTCGGCGGCGCGTTCGACCTCGGCGAGGGCGCGCTCGACGGAGGTGAGGAAGGTGTGGCCGGCGGGGGTGAGGGAGACGGTGCGGCCGTGCCGGGCGAACAGGCCGACCCCGAGGTCCTGCTCCAGGCGGACCATCGCGCGGGACAGGGTGGACTGGGGGACGTTCATCTCCCGCGCGGCCCGGGTGACGTGCTCGGTGCGGGCCACCCCGGCGAAGTAGGCGAGGCGGGGCGCGAGCAGCATCGCCATGTCTTCTGTGTCACCGGACGGTGACAGGCGCGGCTGTGACCTGTGCTGATGCTCCATGGGAACGATTATGGCGATTCCATGCATTGGACGGATGAGCGGGAGCGTACGTAGCGTCGAAGCATGTCTCCCGCCAGTACCGGGGCGTCCATCCGCGTGGACGCCGGCACGCCCGTCCCCTCCTCCGAAGCCGTAGCGGCAGCCCAGGCTCCCGAGGCCGCGAAAGCCGCAGTGGCCGCCGAGGCCGCAGTAGCCGTAGACGCCCCCGCGACCGCGGTGGCCGCAGAGGCCGCAGACTCGCGCATGACGCCCGGCGGTCCCGGCTACCGCCGTATGAGCCTCGCCCTCTTCCTCGCCGGAGTCGCGACCTTCGCGCTGCTCTACTCCACCCAGGCCCTGCTCCCGCTGATCTCCGACGACCTCGGGGTCGCGGCGGGCGAGGCGAGCTGGACCGTGGCCGCCGCGACCGGCGGGCTCGCACTGTTCGTGCTGCCGATGAGCGCGCTGTCCGAGCGCTTCGGGCGCCGTACGGTCATGACGGCCTCCCTGGCGGTCGCGGTCGGCGTCGGCATGCTGGTGCCGTTCGCGCCGTCGATCGGCGCGCTGGTCGCGCTGCGCGCGGTGCAGGGCGCGGCGCTGGCCGGGCTGCCCGCCTCCGCGACGGCGTATCTGGCCGAGGAGGTCCGCCCGAAGGCGCTGGTCACGGCGATCGGTCTGTTCGTGGCGGGCAACAGCGTGGGCGGCATGAGCGGCCGGGTGATCACCGGCTGGGTCGCGCAGGAGTGGGGCTGGCGGACGGCCGTCGGCGTGATCGGCGTGGTGGCGGTGGCGTGCGCGGTGGCGTTCCGGCTGCTGCTGCCCGCGCCGCGCCACTTCCGGACGGGTTCGCTGCGCCCGCGCGTGCTGGCCGGCACGGTCCGCGACCACCTTTCGAACCCGCTGCTGCGCCGCCTGTACGCGATCGGCGCGCTGTTCATGATGGTGTTCGGCGGGGTGTACACGGTGATCGGCTACCGCCTGACGGAGGCGCCGTTCTCGCTGCCGCAGGGCATCATCGGCTCGATCTTCCTGGTGTACCTGGTCGGCACGGTCTCCGCGTCCACCTCGGGCCGCCTGGTGGGCCGCCTCGGCCGCCGGGGCGCGCTGTACACGGCGGCGGGGACCACGGCGGCGGGCCTGCTGCTCTCCCTGGCCCCGGCGGTGCCGCTGGTGCTGCTCGGCCTGGTGCTGATCACGGCCGGTTTCTTCGCGGGCCACGCGGTCGCGTCCTCCGCGGTCGGCCGTACGGCCACGCACGGCCGGGCGCAGGCCTCCGCGCTGTACCAGTCGGCGTACTACATCGGCTCCAGCGTGGGCAGCACGGTCGGCGCGCTGGCGTTCCACTCGGACGGCTGGGCGGGCACGGTGTCGGTCGGGCTCCTGGCGGTGCTGGGCGTCGTCACGATCACGCTGCTGGGTACGCGGGCGGCGCGGCGGGAGGCGGTTCTCGCGTAGCCGGACGCACGCCGGTCTCTGCCCGGTCCGGGCCCGCGATCCAGCGGCCCCGGACCGGGCATTTCCGTACTCCGGGGGTGATTGTCAGTGGGCTGCGATAGCTTCCGGAGTACTGGGGCGCGACGAGGCGCGATCAGGACGGCCACGGGGGTGGACCATGGGCGAGGGTACGGCGACGGCGGAGCTGGACACCGCGCTGGAGAAGCACAGGACCGAGCTGACCGGGTACTGCTACCGGATGCTGGGCTCGTCCTTCGAGGCCGAGGACGCGGTGCAGGACACCCTGGTGCGCGCCTGGCGGGGGTACGAGAAGTTCGAGGGCCGCTCCAGTCTGCGCTCGTGGCTGTACCGGATCGCGACGAACGTGTGCCTGGACATGCTGGCGGCGAGCGGCAAGCGGGCCCGGCCGATGGACCTGACGGAAGCGACGCCCCTGGCCCGGGCCGCCCTGTCACCGCGCCCGGACCACACCTGGCTGGAGCCGGTGCCGGACGCGCGGGTGCTGCCCTCGGTGGAGGACCCGGCGGAGGCGGCGGTCGCGCGGGAGTCGATCCGGCTGGCGTTCATGGCCGCGCTCCAGCAGCTCCCGCCCAAGCAGCGGGCGGTGCTGATCCTGCGCGAGGTACTGGCCTGGCGGGCGAGCGAGGTCGCGGAACTCCTCGGCACGACGGTCGCCTCCGTGAACAGCGCCCTCCAGCGCGCCCGCGCCACCCTCGCCGACCGCGCGGACACCGGGGCCGACGCGGCGGTCTCCGACCCCCTGGACGAGGACCAGAAACGGCTCCTGGAGCGCTACGTGACGGCGTTCGAGGGGTACGACATGACAGCCCTCACCGCGCTGCTCCACGAGGACGCGGTGATGACGATGCCCCCGTTCGACCTCTGGCTGCGCGGCCCGGCCGACATCACGGGCTTCATGTCGACGATCGGCGCCTCCTGCGCGGGCTCGCGCCTGCTCCCGGTCGAGGTCAACGGTCTCCCCGGCTTCGCCCACTACAAACCCGACCCCGAAAAGGGCGGCTTCAGCCCCTGGGCGATCCAGACACTGGAGATCTCAGAAGGCCGCATCACCGGTTTCCACTGCTTCCTGGACACCCCCCGCTGGTTCCCCCTCTTCGACCTCCCCCTCCACCTCCACCTGGAGCCCGACGAGCCCGAGAAGCGCGACTAGAGCGGGCACGGCACCACGCAGCCGTATCCGCCCGCCTGCACGACACGCGGCGAGCTCGAGCCGGGCAAGCAGCTCGATATGGACCAGTGACGGGGGCCGGCCCAGCCCGCCCACGTCACACACGACCACCCCACTCCCCCCGGCCAGCCTCCGCACCTCATCGGACAGCCCCGTCACCTCATCACGAGTGACGGGGCCACGCAGCACGAGCACGGGGTGATCGGTCCTGGGGTCCACCTCCGGTAGACCGGGCGGACGGGAACGACTCATCGCACGGGGTCCGCAGTGGTCCCGGATTCCGGCGGTCCCCTTGTCCTGCCGCAGCGCGGTTTCCCACCCGCCCGGGAACTGGCGCCGTCAGTCCGCCCGGAGTTCCTCGATGACCTGATCCGCCATACGCCGCGCGGGCACCCGACGGGGGTCCTGTGGGTGGGCGTGCGGTCCGAGGAGCCGTACTAGATACACCGCAGGCGGGCGCCGCACCGCTCGCGTACGCATCACATGAGTGCCGCCCCAGTCCTACCCTGGCTGGGGCGGCACTCCCTTCTCTCCGAGCCCCATGAGGAACCGCGCGTGTCCATGTCTCGCATGCCTTTCGATCAACTCCCCGCCGACGTCCGCCAAGCTGTCACCGACAAGACCGGCGCCGTGCATCGAGCGGTGACCATGACCGGCGGCATGAACTCCGGTGTCGCCTCCGTCCTGGAGACCGAGAGCGGAAGCGTTTTCGTGAAGGGCATCGCGAGTGATCATCCGCAGGTCGCAGCACAGCGGCGCGAGGCGGAGATCGCCCCCCACCTGCCCACGTCCTGTCCCCGCCTGTACTGGCACCTGGAAGTCGGTGGATGGAGCCTTCTCGGATACGAGGTCCTCAGCGGTCGCCACGCCGACTACAGGCCCGGCTCAACCGACTTGGTGCTCGTAGAAGCCGCGCTCACCGAACTGCAACGGGTCACCGCTCCGGCCGACATCGAGATCAAGGACGCGGTGGACCGCTGGGCGGATTACGCTCCGCCCGGAACGCTCCAGCACTTCAGTGGCAACACCCTGCTGCACACCGACTTCGCACCGCACAACGTCCTGATCGCCGACAGGCGTGCTCGCCTCATCGACTGGGCGTGGCCTACGCGCGGGGCGGCGTGGATCGATCCAGGCGCCTTGGCGCTGAGGCTCATGGAGGCTGGCCACCCGGCGGAGGACGCGATCGTGTTCGCAGGCCGCTTCCCGTCGTGGCGGAACACCGATCCGGAGGCACTGGCGGCATTCGGTTCCGCATCTGCGGCGCTGTGGCGAGAGATCGCCGAGGAGGATCCAACGCCGTGGAAGCAGCGGATGGCCGAGCGGGCCGCTGCGTTCAGGCTCATACTCCACAGAGGGTCCACGCCCGCCGTCGGACCTACCTCGTCTTGAACTCGATCTTTCCGGTACTCATACGGAAGTTCCCACTCGAGTACAGCGTGGGTCGGGCCTCAACGTGGTTTCCGCTGTACTTCTCCACGTGCCGGATCTCCACACCGCCTGGAAATTGAAGTCGATCAGGGCAATGGCGACCCCGTATGACAGGTCTCGCCCGCCTCATCCATCGCGAGATCGACCACCACCTCGATGGGTGCTCTACACGGCCCGCATGAAGACCGGGCTCATCCCGATCCCGGTCGAGGACTACCGCCAGACCGGTCAGGCGTGAGCCTACGAGTGATCCTGAGGTCCTACAACGACGCGGGCTTCACCAGTTCAGCAGAGGAGGAACGTGCGAACCGTGGCGCCAAGAGAACGCCAGGCATAGGGGCGTTCAGCGCTACTGCGCGGAGTCGGCAGGGACGGATGTTGCTTCCAGGGCCTTTTCGATGGCCGTTATGGCGTCAGTAAGCCGACGGTAGATGGGCGTCGAACGTCCCATGCGCCTCAGGCCGTGCTGCAACGGATCGCGCATGTGCTTCTCGCAGACGACGAAGTCCGCGTATCCGGCCGCGCAGGAAAGGTAGATCATGTCAGTCAGGTCATTAGGGCGCCACCTCGTCCCCTTATTGAGGTGCCGACTCTGAAGCATCTCCCGGAAGAGGCCGACAGCAGGAGACTCGCCAATGGCCCGCACCCAGCCTTTGAAGCCCCAGCGCCGGAAGAGTTCCTTCGAAACGTCCGCCGCCGCTGCCTCCTCGGCCAGTTCCCGCTGCAGATCTGTCACGAGATGGATGTCAATGGCCCTGCGTTTCTGTTGTGAGTCCTGATCAAGCTCATCCAGCCAGTCACTGAACCGCTGGCTTGCCGCGGTCCACCCGGTGTCCGGCCCCTCCCCGACCCTCTGGGTGTCGAGCATGGCATCGATGGAGCCGGAGGCAGCGACTAGCGCCTCCGGCTGGAAAACAAAGTGGTTCTGGAACGTAGACGGCATCTCAGCACCAGCCCCGGCCCAGCGGGTAGGGGAGTGAAGAGCATCCGGGTCGAGAGTGAAAACCGGGGCATCACGCACGTTGCCGGGTCGATCTAGTCGGTGGCAAAAGGCATCGTGAATCTCGTTTCGTCGGACCTGCAGCGGATCACGCATCTGCCAGCCCCGGCTGTACTGAAGGATCGTCAACCCGAGATCGTAGCGCTTATCCGTGCTGAACCGTTTGCCGGTCTCGTAGTAATGGCCGGCAGAAGCAGGCAAGACGATCCGGCGTTGGTCCACCCATTCTTTGAGTCTCAGGGCAGCGGCTCGATCTGCCTCGCTGCTCGTCGGCGCACCGTGGGAAGCGTTGTTCAGCAAGCTCCACTGGTTCTGGTCGAGGTACACGACGAGCCGTCCTGCCAACTGATCAGGGGCCCCTGCCAGTGGCATTTCGAAGAGGACCTGATCACCGCTCAGGGTGGTGGCGAGGAGGGCTGCCAAGGCTGGACTGAAGTCCAGTCTGGCTATGACGCTCGTGTCCTCGAACGGGGAGGGGTCCAGGGGGAACCGGGCCTGCTTCCCATCCGAGCGGGTGAAGATGGTGCACGATGCCGCGCGATCCATCGTGACGAGCTTGATGGCGGGGGTGCTTTCGTCTTCCACAGCACCCATCTTGCGGCGCTTCTCCGAGAACGTGAACAGTATTAATTTCGCATACGTCTCCTTCAGCACGATCCGGATTCCGCCAGGGCACACATTGCTGCTCGGCGTTGGAGCGCCCTCCGCGCAGCGTGGCAATGCTGCGGTTGAGGTCAGGTGCCTGCCCCGCACACCAGGTCGGATCCCTACGTTGTTTCTAGGGCCAATTTGGGCGCCAAGCGCGGAACACAGCTCCCCACAGGCTTCGAGCAGGCGCTCCCGGGTTCAGCTCAGCAGCCCACTCACGGCATGCGCGAGAGCCTCTCCGCTCTGCT
Source organism: Streptomyces sp. NPDC005435 (assembly GCF_040703155.1). NCBI lineage: Bacteria > Bacillati > Actinomycetota > Actinomycetes > Kitasatosporales > Streptomycetaceae > Streptomyces > Streptomyces sp. NPDC005435. The sequence goes on along the minus strand of NZ_JBEXEQ010000005.1, from coordinate 154,951 downwards.
GGACAACGGTCCCGAGAACGAGTGCCGGCAGCGCCTGCGCGACCCCCCTCAACGTGGTCGCGCTCTCGGCCGGGGCCGTGAGCGAGCCGTCTACCGTGCCCGCCATGGCCCTCAGCGCCTCTGCGTGCTGTAGACCCGCCGCGTTGCGGTCCAGATCCTCGCGGAACGCGATGAGGAGATCCCGTACGGCCTCGACGTCGGTGGTCCCGTCTGCCGATGCAGCCTGGTACACGCGTGAAATGTTCTGCCCGACGACATTCTGGAGTGGGGCGATGTTGTTGCCGCCGATACTGATGCCCGACCCGTGCCCCGGTTCGGATGTGGGGTCCGGTCGGCGTCGTCCGATGGCCATTACTTTCCTCCTTATTTAGCGGGGCCTTGCCCAATGTTGCTGTTGCCGTTGCCGACGACGTTCTGGATGGGCGCATTGTTGTCGCCATAGATCTGGATGTTGTTGGTCACGGCGGCTACTTGCTGGTCGTATGCGGTGGTGTCGATGCCCCGGTCGCGCAGGTAGGAGGCAACCGTGCGGAAGACGCAGGTCTCTATGAGGACGACGTGGCGCTTGGCGTCGTCGCTCTGGTGCATATCAGTGACTTCCTCGGTCGAGTACCGGTCCCTGATGCTCACCGGGTCCTCTTCCTCTACGTGACTCTCGATGCTCTCGCCGAGACCGATACGGGCCACCCTTCGCCACAGAGTGAGCGGACCGACAACTGCATCCAGGAGAGCCTGCACCGTTACCCATCTCCACAGCCGCATGCCGCGCTGCCTGGCAGAGGCAGCCGTCACTTTCAGCTCGTTGTAGAGCGGGGTCATCACGTGCGGTCGCACGGTCAGCCTCAACTCACCCGCTTCCAGGGCAGCGTGCACGAAAACGCTGACCACGACCTGGCCGTTCCAGGTGATGCACTGCGCGCGTAGGTAGAGGCGTTCTGGCTCACTGGAGGGCGACTTACGGCCCCTGCCCGCCAGGTCTGGGGCTTCCCCGTTTCCCTCCCGGGTCCGCTGTAGCCAGAGGTGGGACGGTAGCCCGAGCACCCGCTCCATGGAGAACCCTGGCAGCGGGTCCGTGATCTCCCTTACGCCACGGCCCAATTCGTCAAGTGCGGCACCTACACGCCGCAGTAGTTCGGCTTCACCGAAGGACTTGACCGGCTCCTCAGGATCTTTAGGCTTCAGAGGGATGTTGATGTGGGCGGCTCCCCAATGATCACGGCCGGCACCGATGAAGTGCTGCGAAGCGTCGTAGGGCAGGAGACGCCCCTCCTGCTCCTCTCCGAGCACGGATACCCTCCGGGCGGCCTTCGGCGTCGCCCACGGCAATGCATCGCGGGAGACCTTCTCGCGGCTCAACACGGACAGCGCGGATCTCGCAAGGAGCCGGTCCCCGGCATACACCACCACCATCCCGGCGAGAATGCCGAACGGCACTACGGCTAGGCCAAGACGAGTCGTCGACACCACGTCCCCACCCGAGTGGTAGGGCACCAGCGCAAGCAGCCATGGGATGACGAGAGGTAGGTATGCCAGACGTGGGCGACGGGCCAATCGACTGTTGCGCCTCTGTTTGCGCTGGGCTCGAAACGCTGCCCACCTCATGGTGAGAGCGATCGTGATTGCCCCCAGCCAGATCGCTGTCGCCCAAGGAGTGACGTACCCGACTCCTGCCAGAAGCAGCAGGAAGCACAGACGCCGTAGGCGCTTCCCTCGGTGCGCACGCACACTGTGCCTCACCACAGGGACAAGATCGAACCCATAGGACGGCACGGGAGCCGACGGGCCATTCAGTACATGGTCGACAACCCACTGAGCCGTCGGTTCACCCAGCGGAGGGCAGTCGTCGCTACCCTCCAGGTATATGGGCCGACGAGTGCTACGACGCGGCCTCTTCGCGGGCGCGTTTTTGCCCCGGAACTTCCGCCACCAGCCCTTGAGTTCCTTCACTCGGTCCGGACGCGCGTACACCGCCTGACACAGAAGCCTCGTCACCTCGGTGGCCGTCGGCTCCACCTCGGCAGGCCGAGGGGTATCAGCTAGGTGCGGTGCCCGCTGCGTGGGGACACCCGGCCATTGGCCGGCTCCCGACTCCTCGTGCCTCTTCCTCCCCCGGGCCTTGGTACCCCAGGCAGCTCCCATATGTTCCCCCGTTCTCACTTACGGCGGGCATCTTCACGGCGAATGGCGGAGACCGCCAGACCGCAAAAGCGACATTGTGCACAACAGGCCGCAGCGCGCGGATGAATGGCCGAAATATGTTCAGCTGCGACAGACCGAGGCCCTGCGAAGATCCACCAGTGAACGAGAGGGAATGAAAGCGGAACTCAGCCCACCGAACGGATCTCGCGGAAGGTGTGCATCCACTTACCCAGGAGATTAGGTTCTGCCAACAGATCGGTTTCGATGCACGACCTGAAGGTTTTCCCTATCTAACTGAACCACTGACATCCGTCGCCGACCACCAGCGCGTAGCTGGCCACGGAGCAGACGGCGCTCACGAACTGGGGCTCACCTTGGGGCGCGCTCGTGAACTGGGCTTCAGCTCCGTGATTGGATGGCGCGTTGCCGGCCGCGACGACCGCACATCCGGCTCGTAATGGAACATCTCATCGATACGTTCGAGATCATTTTCGGTAAAGTACACAAACTTGCCGATCTTCCCATGCGGCAGCTCCATGATGTGGGCCCGCAGCCAGTTCTCACTGACGCGCAATTCTCGGGCCACCTCGGGGTATGTCATCCGCCCTTTACGCTTAGGGTCGCAAGGCTTCTTTTTTGAACGGCCGCCGATCAGGCAGCGACTGTAGGCCACCTTGGGTCCCTCAGAACTCATGCTTGCACCGCGCAATCTCCGAGCAGGCGAGGCAATGCCGACGAGCTCAGCTCTCACCCGCCCAGTGTGACACCAGTTAGGCCGTCGCTAGGCAGCACCGTTCTGACGCCCACCCACCGCAAGGACGTTCCGTCGAACCATCAACCTCGTCAGACAGGCAGAAGCTCGATGATGCGCGTAACGCGACCCCAGCCCGCTACCAGAGTCGCAGCGAGGACACTCGCTCCCAGAGTTAGCCACGGGCGCAGATCGTCGCCCACACCGATGACCGGCAGTACGCGTGCCGTGAGCACCGCCGCAACCATGGCTGCGACGATTGCCAGCGCGATATGAGCCGACTCGAGCCAGGTGTTGCGCAAGCGGGACACAGGCCGTACCTCCTGTAGCCGCTCGCTAGACAGAAGGGCTGCCTGCTGACCACACAAGTGATTCTCAGCGATGGCCAACTGCAGACGCGCAAGCTCGGTGAGCGCACGCGCCGGAGCCACATCCACTTGATGCAGCGCGACCCGTTGCGCACCGGCGACGAGCGCGGCATGCCGCTTGATCGGTCGAAGTCTGGAAGAACGCCGCGGGACCGAACGCGCGATGGTGTGCACCTGAAAGAGGCGCTGCTCGACAAGTCTGCAGCTTCGGTCTACATTCCGGAGCGCTTTGGCCTTCGCCCTTCCCCGAGGCGCTGCGCTTGCCTCGGCGCCGGCGATGACAGCGTCGATCACCGCTCGGACCAATCGATATTGCGCAGTCGAACTCCACCGCATCGCATGCAATACAGGCACGAAAATCACCCCGAACATGATCACCAGAATGACCATCCAGTCACTAAAACTCATGGCCACTTGGTTCTCCGGTTTACCCATCCACCGGTAGTGCTCCACTGCCTTGATGCCCCATGCCCAGTGCAGCCACGCAACTCCAGATTCCACTAGCGCGAGCGAGACTCGGACGGCTGCCCATACGGCGAACCAACCGCATATGACGGCCAGCGCACAAGCTCCATAACGAGGGCGCCAGGATCCAAGAACGCCGTGTACTCCCGGTGCCTCAGCAACCGGAATGCCCAACGACTCCATGGCCGCATCCAGCTCGCTCCTCCGAGTCCCGGCCCAGCCCCACCTCTGGCTGGATCTCCTCTGCCAGAGCCTGTGGCGAGCCCAGAGCCGGATGGCCCAATGCTCCAGTCGTACGTCCCACGCCGCCATAGAAGTCCCCCAGCCCAGTCCGCTTCAAATGGTGTGGAGCCGCATTATGGGGCATCCGATGCCCTCGCCACTGCGAGTTTCTACAGCACGGTCTAGCGCGCGCTTGGTTGCATCTCGGGTTGCGTTCACCGATGTACGACGCCGTTCGCGGACCACACCAGTCACGGTCGTACCGCAGGTACGGACGCTCCCGCACACCCCAGAACCCCTAAATGGACATTTAGGAAAGCGTGCTGGGCCCCCACGAAGAGCCAGCGCATGCCGGACGTAACGTGCGCGAGATCAGGGCGGTGGGGCGCGAGTCCCGGTGGAACGGGACGACGACGCACTCTCGGCGCCCGCCGCAACAGGCTCACCCGACACGCAAACTTGCTGCTGCAACCACAGCGGTCCGCGCCGATCCTGCAGGTAGCCGCTCCCCATTGGGAGAAATCCGGGAGATGATCTTCCAGCCGAGGCCCACCGAGCCCACGCGAGGCCACTCCGCACCATGCGTCTGACCAGCACAGATACCCATCGCTACCGGTCGTGATCCTTTCCGAACCTCATTCGGGACGAAGAAATCCCCGGATCAGGCGATCCGCCCCAGCACCACAGGCGAAGCCGCAAACTCCGTGCCGGACGGCGCGATGTCGAACGACCCCTCCGTCGCTTCCAGGGCGTACTCGAAGCGGTCCGGGGTGTCGGTGTGGAGGGTGAGGAGGGGCTGGCCGGCGGTGACCTGGTCGCCGGGCTTGGCGTGCATCTCCACGCCCGCGCCTGCCTGGACCGGGTCCTCCTTGCGGGCGCGGCCCGCGCCGAGGCGCCAGGCGGCGAGGCCGATGTCGTAGGCGTCGAGGCGGGTGAGGGTGCCGGAGGCGGGGGCCAGAACCACGTGCTGTTCGCGGGCGACGGGGAGGGTCGCGTCCGGGTCGCCGCCCTGGGCGGCGATCATGCGGCGCCAGACGTCCATCGCGGAGCCGTCGGCGAGGGCCTTGGCCGGGTCGGCGTCCTTCAGGCCGGCCGCGTCGAGCATCTCGCGGGCCAGGGCGAGGGTCAGTTCGACGACGTCCGCCGGACCGCCGCCCGCGAGGACCTCCACGGACTCGCGGACCTCCAGGGCGTTGCCCGCGGTGAGGCCGAGCGGGGTGGACATGTCGGTCAGCAGGGCGACCGTCTTCACGCCGTGGTCGGTGCCGAGGCCCACCATGGTGGAGGCCAGCTCACGGGCGTCGTCCAGGGTCTTCATGAAGGCGCCGGAGCCGACCTTCACGTCCAGGACCAGGGAACCGGTGCCCTCGGCGATCTTCTTGGACATGATGGAGGAGGCGATCAGCGGAATCGCCTCCACCGTGCCCGTCACGTCGCGCAGGGCGTACAGCTTCTTGTCGGCGGGGGCCAGGCCGTCGCCCGCCGCGCAGATCACCGCGCCGACGCCGTCCAGCACCGACAGCATCTCCTCGTTGGAGAGCAGCGCGCGCCAGCCGGGGATGGACTCCAGCTTGTCGAGGGTGCCGCCGGTGTGGCCGAGGCCGCGGCCGGAGAGCTGCGGTACGGCCGCGCCGCAGGCCGCCACGAGGGGCGCCAGCGGCAGCGTGATCTTGTCGCCGACGCCACCCGTGGAGTGCTTGTCGGCGGTCGGGCGGGACAGCGAGGAGAAGTCCATGCGCTCGCCGGAGGCGATCATCGCGGCGGTCCAGCGGGCGATCTCCCGGCGGTCCATGCCGTTGAGCAGGATGGCCATGTTGAGGGCGGCCATCTGGTAATCGGCGACCTCGCCGCGGGTGTACGCGTCGATGACCCAGTCAATCTGTTCGTCGGTCAGTGCGGCGCGGTCCCGCTTGGTGCGGATGACGGAGATGGCGTCCATGGGCAGGGTGTTCCTTCCGGGAGGTGCAGGTGTACGGCCCCCCTGCTCGCGAGCGGGCAGAGGGGCCGTACGGACTTACTTGGTGAGATGGTCCGGGCCGAAGGCCTGGGGCAGCATCTCGGAGAGCGGGAGGACGCCCTCGGGGGTGTCAAGGAGCAGTCCGGGACCGCCGAACTCGTACAGCAGCTGACGGCAGCGGCCGCACGGCACGAGGAGGGCGCCGGTGCCGTCCACACAGGTGAAGTGTGTCAAACGTCCGCCGCCGGTGCGCTGGAGCTGGGAGACGAGCCCGCACTCGGCGCACAGGCCGAGCCCGTAGGAGGCGTTCTCCACGTTGCAGCCGGTGACCGTGCGGCCGTCGTCCACCTGGGCCGCCACGCCGACCGGATAGCCGGAGTAGGGGGCGTAGGCGTGGGCCATGGCCTCGCGGGCCTCGGCGCGCAGCGCCTCCCAGTCGAACGCGGTCGCGGTGGTCACTTGCCCTGTCCCTTCCGGTACCGCATGCCGTCCGCCTTCGGCATCCGCAGCCGCTGCGCGGACAGGGAGAGCACGAGCAGCGTGACGACGTACGGCGTGGCGCCCACGAAGTCGCTCGGGACCTCGTCGGTGAGCGTGTACCAGGCCAGGACGACGAGGGCCACGACGGCGCTGACGATGCCCTGCCACAGGGCCTTGCGGTACACCTTCCAGGCCGCGAGGGCGGCGAGCAGCACGACCAGCAGGAGCAGCAGGGCGTGCACGGTGACGCCGCCGTTGCGCAGCTGGAGCGCGTCGGAGTAGCCGAACAGGGCCGCGCCCATGGCCAGGCCGCCGGGCCGCCAGTTGCCGAAGATCATTGCCGCGAGGCCGATGTAGCCGCGGCCACCGGTCTGGCCCTCCAGGTAGGTGTGCGAGGTGACCAGCGCGAGGAAGGCGCCGCCGAGTCCGGCGAGACCGCCGGAGATGGCGACGGCGGCGTACTTGTAGCGGTAGACGTTGACGCCGAGGGACTCGGCCGCGACCGGGTTCTCGCCGCAGGAGCGCAGCCGCAGGCCGAACGCGGTGCGCCACAGCACCCACCAGCTGCCCACGAAGAGCAGCGCAGCCAGGATCGTCACCACGGACACGTCGGTGACGATACCGCCGAGGATGCCCGCGATGTCGGAGATGAGGAACCAGTGGTGTTGCTCGACCGAGTGCAGCGCGTCGGACAGTCCGGGCACGGTGATGTCGCCGAGCGAGTCGACCGGCGGGGACTGCTTGGGGTTGCCGCCCGCCTCGGAGGCCTTGCCGCCGGCGAAGAAGAGCTTGGCGAGGTACTGCGTGGCACCGAGCGCGAGCAGGTTGACCGCGACACCGGAGACGATGTGGTCGACGCCGAAGGTGACCGTGGCGACCGCGTGCACGAGGCCGCCGAGGACGCCGAAGCCGATGCCGCACAGCAGGCCGAGCCAGGGGCTGGACTGCCAGCCGATCCAGCCGGCGCCGAAGGTGCCGAGGATCATCATGCCTTCGAGGCCGATGTTGACGACGCCGGCCCGCTCGGACCACAGACCGGCCAGACCGGCGAGGCCGATCGGCACGGCGAGCCCGAGGGCGGCGTTGACCTGGCCCTCGGAGGTGAGCTGGTGGGCGCCGGTGATCAGACGGACCACGGCGACGAGCAGCAGGGCTCCGGCGATGATCAGGAAGAGCCGGGTGGTGGAGCGGCCCTGGCGCTTGTCGGCGCCGCCCGGGGCCTTGGGCGCCGCGGGCGGCGGCGCGTCCGTCATCGTGGCGGTCATCACGCCACCTCCTGCATCTCGGTCGGCTTGGCGGCCTGGGCGGCGAGTTCGGCGCCGACGCGCTGCTGCTGGCGCTTGAGGCCGTAGCGGCGGACGACCTCGTAGGCGATCACGACGCACAGGACGATGACGCCCTGGATCACGCCGAGGATCTCCTTGTCGTAGCCCTGGAACTCCAGGTGGTTGGTGGTGCGCTCCAGGAAGCCCCACAGGAGGGCGCCGAGCGCGATGCCGATCGGGTGGTTGCGGCCGAGCAGCGCGATGGCGATACCGGTGAAGCCGATGCCCACCGGGAAGCTGTTGTCGTACTGGTGGCCCTCGTTCAGCAGCGTCGGCATGCCGATGAGACCGGCCACCGCACCGGAGATGATCATGCTGGTGGCGACCATCTTCTTGACGCTGACGCCGCTCGCGGCGGCGGCCGACTCGGACTGGCCGACCGTGCGCAGGTCGTAGCCGAAGCGGGTGCGGCCGAGGATGAACCAGTACGCCACGCCGACGACCACGGCGAGCACGATGAGGCTGTCGAGGACGCCGGCCGGGCCGGTGTCGATGTTCGGCAGGAAGGACGAGGAGGGCAGCGGCTTGGTGGAGACCAGGGTGCCGCCGTCGTCGAGCTGGCCGAGCTTGCCCGGCTGGAGGAGGTAGCCGATGACCGCGGTCGCGATCGCGTTCAGCATGATCGTCGCGATGACCTCGCTGACGCCCCGGGTCACCTTGAGGACGCCCGCGATGGCCGCCCACAGGGCGCCGGTGCCCATGGCACACAGGAGGATCAGCGGGATGGCGAGCCAGCCCGGCACGGTGAGCGCGCCGCCGACGGCGGCGGCGACGAACGCGGCGAGGCGGTACTGGCCGTCGACACCGATGTTGAACAGGTTCATGCGGAAGCCGATGGCCACCGCGACGCCCGCGAGGTAGTACGTCGTCGCCTTGTTCAGGATGTAGACCTGGCTGTCGCTGGCGAAGCCGTAGGTCACCATGTCGCTGAACGCGGCGCCCGGGTTCTTGCCGGTCGCGAGGATCACCAGCGCGGTGACCACGAGCGCGGCGACGACGGCGAGCAGCGGCGCGGCTATGCCGAGGAACAGCCGCTCCTTGTCGATCCGTGAGGTGAGCTTGTTCATCGGTCGGCGTCCTCTGTGTGCTCCAGGTGGCCGGAGGCGGCACCGGTCATGGCGGAGCCCAGCTCCTCGGGGGTGATCGTGGCGGGGTCGGCGTCGGCGACCAGACGGCCGCGGAACATCACCCGCAGGGTGTCGGAGAGGCCGATCAGCTCGTCCAGGTCGGCGGAGATCAGCAGGACCGCCAGACCCGCGCGGCGGGCCTCGCGGATGTAGTCCCAGATGGCCGCCTGGGCGCCGACGTCCACACCGCGGGTGGGGTGGGCGGCGATGAGCAGCTTGGGGTCGTGGCTCATCTCGCGGCCGACGATCAGCTTCTGCTGGTTGCCGCCGGACAGCGAGGCCGCGGTCACGTCGATGCCGGGCGTGCGCACGTCGTAGTCGGCGACGATCCGCTCGGTGTCCGCGCGGGCGGCCTTCGGGTCGAGCAGGCCGCGGCGGGAGTTGGGGCGCTCGGTGACGTGGCCGAGGATGCGGTTCTCCCACAGCGGCGCTTCCAGGAGCAGGCCGTGGCGGTGGCGGTCCTCGGGGACGTAGCCGATGCCGGCCTCGCGGCGGCGGCGGGTGGGCGCGGCGGAGATGTCCTTGCCGTCGAGCACGACGACGCCGGCGTCCGGGGAGCGCATGCCCATGATCGCCTCGACCAGCTCGGACTGGCCGTTGCCCTCCACGCCCGCGATGCCGAGGACCTCGCCCTTGTGGATGGTGAGGGAGACTTCGCCGAGGATGATCCGCTCCACGCCGTCGAGGTCCTTCTGGGCGAGGTGCAGCCCGGTGACCTCCAGCATGGGTACGTCCGTGACCGTGGACTCCTCGGTCTCGGGCGTGGGCAGTTCGCTGCCGACCATCAGCTCGGCGAGCTGCTTGGGGGTGGTGCTGCTCGGCTCGGCCGTGCCCACGGTCGTGCCGCGCCGGATGACGGTGATCTCGTCGGCGACCGACAGCACCTCGCCCAGCTTGTGGGAGATGAAGATGACGGTCAGGCCCTCGGCCTTGAGCTCGCGCAGGTTGTCGAAGAGGGCGTCGACCTCCTGGGGCACCAGGACGGCGGTGGGCTCGTCCAGGATCAGGGTCTTGGCGCCGCGGTAGAGGACCTTGAGAATCTCCACGCGCTGGCGGTCGGCGACGCCGAGCTGCTCGACGACGACGTCGGGGCGGACGTTCAGGCCGTAGGCGTCGGAAATCTCCCTGATCCTGGCGCGCGCCTTGCCGCCGATGCCGTACAGCTTCTCGGCGCCGAGGACGACGTTCTCCAGGACGGTGAGGTTGTCGGCGAGCATGAAGTGCTGGTGCACCATGCCGATACCGCGCGCGATGGCGTCACCGGGATTGCTGAGGACGACCTGTTCGCCGGCCACGGTGATGGTGCCCTCGTCCGGCTGCTGCATGCCGTAGAGGATCTTCATCAGGGTGGACTTGCCGGCGCCGTTCTCGCCGCACAGGGCATGAACCGTGCCGGTGCGGACCGTGATGTCGATGTCGCGGTTGGCGACGACGCCGGGGAAACGCTTGGTGATGCCGCGCAGTTCGACGGCAGCGGGAGGGCTGGACGCGTTGATGGCGCACTCTCCTCGGGGGAAGGGGCTGCGTTGGGGAGGGAGGGCAGGCGTCGGCGACGCTAGCGCGGCAACTCGGCGCTACACGCGTAGAGTTGACACATTGTTATGGCCCGGCGGGGAGCACCGGGTCCTGTCGTCAACCTCCCGTCGCACCGCGGGCGGGAGGTTGACGACAGGGCCCAGGCGCCCCCACGCCGAGCCATGGTCCTGGTGGACCGGGTCAGATCACGGAGTGGTCTTGACCTTGACCGAGCCGTCGACGATCTTCTTCTTCGCGGCGTCCAGCTTGGGCTGGATGTCGTCGATGAAGCCGCCACTGGTGGCCAGCGAAACGCCGTTCTTGGCCAGCGAGTAGACGTTGTTGCCGGTCAGCGGCTTGCCGTCGTGGACGGACTTGATGAAGTCGTAGACGCCGACGTCGACGTTCTTGACGACCGAGGTCAGGATCGAGCTCTTGTACTTGGCCAGACCCGGGATGTTGTACTGGTCCGAGTCGACGCCGATCGCCCAGGCGCCCTTCTTGCCGTTGACGGCCTCGATGGCGCCGTTGCCGGAGGAGCCGGCCGCCGAGTAGACGATGTCGGCGCCGTTGTCCAGCATGCCCTGGGCGGCTTCCTTGCCCTTGTCGGGGCTGGCGAAACCGGAGGTGTCCGAGCCGTGGCTCAGGTACTGGACGTCGACCTTGATCTTCGGGTTGGTGTCCTTGACGCCCTGGACGTAGCCCGCCTGGAACTTCTTGATCAGCGGGACGTCGACGCCGCCGATGAAGCCGACGTGCTTGGTCTTGGTCTTCAGCGCCGCGGCGACACCGGCCAGGTACGAGCCCTGCTCCTCGGTGAAGGTGATGCTGTCGGCGTTCGGGGCCTTCACGACCGAGTCGACGATGCCGAAGTTGGTCTTCGGGTACTTCGCGGCGACCTTGGTCACGGAGGTGGCGTAGGCGTAACCGACGGCGACGATCGGGTTGTAGCCCGCGTCGGCCAGGTCGGACAGGCGCTGCTCGCGGTCGGCCTCGGTGTCGGTGGCCTTGGCGGTCAGGTCCTTGACCGAGCCGTCGAACTCCTTCGACGCCTTGTCGGTGCCGCGCGCGGCGGAGTCGTTGAAGGAGTGGTCACCGCGGCCGCCGACGTCGAAGGCGAGACCGATCTTGACACCCTTGCCGTCGCCCGACGAGCCGGAGGAGGCCTTGTCGTTCTCGGAGGAGGTGCTGCCACAGGCGGTGGCAGAGAGGGCGAGGGCTGCGGTCGCTATACACGCAGCGGAAAGCTTGGCTACCCGGCGCACGGGAAGGCTCCTTCACCTGACCTGAGCGCCACGATGGCGCTTGATGTGAGCACCGAGGAGCGGTGCTCCGGCCGAGCGCCCCGGCGGCGTCGGCTCGCGGCATCGTAACGCGCGTAGATGTCAGAAAAACACCTCTCGGGCGGCCGTTATCGAACCGAGGCAAACGGGGCCTGAACTCGGCCTGGCAGGTGCGTCCTGCCTTTGTTTCGGGGGCGGAACAAATGGCTTGCGGGTGTGTTGCGGGGGCGGACGGGGTGTGCGTGACGGCGGGCGGCGCGGGCGCGAGACGGCGGGTGCGGCGAGCCGTCCGGCGGTCTGTCGGGCGGGCCGTCCGTCGGGCCGTCCGTCGGCCCGTTCGGCGGCCGGGTGTGGCGGCCGCACGACGGTCCGCGTGACGCCCGCACGACGGACCACATGACGGGCCACACGACGGTCTGAGTGACGGCCTCGCGCCAGCCTGCGGGGCAGCTCGCACGACGGGTCTGCGTGACGGCCGCAGGGCTGCTCGCGCTACGGCCCGTAGGGCGGCCCGCACGACAGCCTGCCGGCAACTCGCGCTATGACCCGTGGGGCCCGCCCGCCCGACGGGCCCGCGTGATAGCCGCGCGGCAGCTCGCACGAAGTCCGCAGGGCCGACCCACACGACAGGCCCGCGTGACGGCCGCGCGACAACCTGCGGGGCAGCTCGCACTACGACCCACAGGGCCGACCCACACGACAGGCCCGCGTAACAGCTGGCGCGGCAGCTCGCGCTACGGCCCGTGGGGTGGCCCACACGACAGGTCTGCGTGACGGCCGCGCGCCCACTCGCGCGACGACCTGCGCGGCAGCTCGCACGACGGGGCCGCTGGCCAGCTCGCGCCATCACCTGCGGGGCAGCCCGCACGACAGGTCTGCGTGACGGCCGCAGGGCAGCTCGCGCCACGACCGGCGGGGCCCACCCGCCCGACGGGCCCACGTGATAGCCGTGCGGCAGCTCGCACGAAAACCGCAGGGCAGCTCGCGCCACGACCCGCAGGGCGCCCCACACGACAGCCTGCGGGGCAACTCGCGCTATGACCCGTGGGGCCCGCCCGCACGACGGCCCCGCGTGACGGCCGCACTACGACCCGGACGACGGGCCCGCGCGACAGCTGGCGCGGCGGCTCGCGCTGCGGCCCGTGGGGCGGCCCACACGATAGGTCTGCGTGACAGCCCGCGCAGCGCCCGCGCTACGACCCGTAGGGCGGCCCGCGTAACGGGCCGGCCGCCCTCGCGTCAGAGTTCCGGGGTGCCCATCAGGGCGGCGGCGGTGAACAGTTCCACTCCGACCGTGATCGCGTTCTCGTCGGCGTCGAAGTCGCCCTGGTGCAGGTCGCGTACGGTGCGCTCGCCGGGGCGGCGGACGCCGAGGCGGGCCATGGCGCCGGGGACGTGTTCCAGGTACCAGGAGAAGTCCTCGCCGCCGAGGCTCTGTTCGGTGGTCTCGACGGAGTCCAGACCCCGGCGGGCGACCATCGCGCGGCGCAACAGGTCGGCGGATTCCTGGTCGTTGACGACCGGGGGCACCCCGCGCACGTACGTGATCTCGGACTTGGCGCCGTGCAGGGTGGCGACCTCGTCGATGGCGGCGTGCACGATGTCGGGGGCGTCGCGCCAGGCGTCGAGGTCCAGGCAACGGACGGTGCCGGAGAGTTCGGCGTGCTGCGGGATGACGTTCGGCGCGTGGCCCGACTCGATACGGCCCCAGGTCAGGGCGAGGCCGCTGCGGGTGTCGACGCGGCGGCTGATCACCGCGGGCACGTCGGTGACGACGCGGGCGGCCGCCGTGACCAGGTCGGTGGTCAGGTGCGGGCGAGCGGTGTGGCCGCCGGGGCCGTCCAGGGCGACGTCCAGCTTGTCGCAGGCGCTGGTGATGGGGCCGTGGCGCAGGCCGATGCGGCCGGTCTCGACCTTGGGGTCGCAGTGCAGCGCGAGGATGCGGCCGACGCCTTCCAGCGCGCCGTCCGCGATGGCGGTGAGCGCGCCGCCGGGGAGCTGCTCCTCGGCCGGCTGGAAGATCAGCCGTACGGGGCGGGACAGCAGGCCCTTGGCGTGCAGGTCGGCGAGGACCAGGCCGGTGCCGAGGACCACGGTGGTGTGCACGTCGTGGCCGCAGGCGTGGGCGCGGCCGGGGACGGTGGAGCGGTAGCCGCAGTCGCTCTTGGTGTCCGGGATGGGCAGCGCGTCGATGTCGGCCCGCAGGGCCAGCAGGGGTACGGCGGGGCGGCCGTCGTCGGTGATGCGGGTGCCGTGGCCGTCGATGCGGGTGCCGTGGCCGTCGGTGAGCCCGATGTCGCAGATGAGACCCGTTCCGGTGGACAGGACGCGGGGGGTGAGCCCGGCCCGCTCCAGCCGCTCCTTGATCGCGGCGGTGGTACGGAACTCCTGGTTGCCCAGTTCGGGGTGCATGTGCAAGTCGCGGCGGAACTCGACGAGTTCCGCGTGCAGGGACGCGCTGAGCGCGCCGGGGAGCACATCCCCGGGCAGGTCGGCCTCGGTCTCTCGGAGCATCAATCGGTTCACCCTCTGAAGGGTAGGACGCCCGGCCGGTCAACTGACCCTCGATCAACAAAAGTTCAACCCGTGAGAGGGAAGAAAATTCGACTGGCGGACGCATGGCGGTGGGCTGGGGTGGGTAAAACCTTTCTTTCTCCTTCCACGGATACCACGCCTGACGCGCCCCCGCGCGCTTTGTCCACGAACCGGACCAGCGTGCCGCGTGCGCGGGGCTTGGGCGGGGTTGGGGGGTGGCCTGGACGGGGTTGGGCCGCGGGCCGGGGACAGCTCCCGTGCGGGGCGGGCGCCGGCTGCGAGCGAGAATCCCGGGCGCGGCTTGGACGAGGTTCGGCGTGGGCCGGGAACGGGCCCCGGGCGGGATGGGCGTGGGCTGCGAACTTGGGCGAGGATTCCGGGCGCGGTCCGGACGAGGTCGGGCGGCGGGCCGGAGGCGGGCCCCGGGCGGGACTGGGCGTGGGCGGCTGCGAGCACGGGCTTGGGCGAGGCAGAGGACGGGCCCCCGGTGCGGGATGAAACGCGAGCGCGGGGCTCGGAGCGGGGTCGGGCGGCGGCCCGGACGGGGTTGGGCCGCGGGCCGGGGACAGCTCCCGTGCGGGGCGGGCGCCGGCTGCGAGCGAGGATTCCGGGCGCGGGTCCGGACGGGGTTGGGCGGCGGGCCGGAGGCGGGCCCCGGGCGGGACTGGGTGCGGGCCGCGAGCACGGGCTTGGGCGAGGCAGAGGACGGCCCCCGGTGCGGGATGGGGCGCGAGCGCGGGGCGCGGAGCGGGGTCGGGCGGCGGACCGGGGCCCGGGCGGGGTGGGTGCGAGGCCGTGAGTCGAGTGGGGAGCCGGAGTCGGGCGGCCGGCAGCTGTGGGGAGCGGGCGCGAGGCCGTGGGTGTGGGGTCTGGGCGGAGTTGGGGGTGGGGGGCGGCGGTCGTGTCGGGTGGGGTGGGGGACGGGTAGGGTGCGGGGGCGTGAACGACACGCGCGCTGGGTTTTTGCAGGCCACCCGTTCCTCCTACGACGCGATCGCCAAGGAGTACACCGCCGAGCACCCGTCCTCGCTGACGTATCCGCTGGACCAGGCGCTGGTGGCGTCGTTCGTGCGGCTGGTGGTGGCGAACGGGCCGGAGCCGGTGGCCGATGTGGGGAGCGGGCCGGGGTATGTCACCGCGTATCTGCACGAGCTGGGGGTGCCGGCCTTCGGGGTGGACGTCTCCCCCGAGATGGTCGCGCTCGCGCGCGGCGCGCATCCTCAACTCCGGTTCCACGTCGGCTCGATGACCGCCCTGGACCTGCCGGAC
Source organism: Streptomyces sp. NPDC005435 (assembly GCF_040703155.1). NCBI lineage: Bacteria > Bacillati > Actinomycetota > Actinomycetes > Kitasatosporales > Streptomycetaceae > Streptomyces > Streptomyces sp. NPDC005435. The sequence goes on along the minus strand of NZ_JBEXEQ010000005.1, from coordinate 139,515 downwards.
GGCACGCTGGGCGGAATCCTCGCGCTCTACTCCACGATCCACGTCCCCGACGCGCAGCTGCCCGCCGTCTTCGCCGGGTTCCGCCGCACGCTGGTCCCCGGCGGGCACGTACTGCTGGCCTTCCAGACCCGTACGGACACCGGCCACCTCCATCTGACCGAACGCTTCGGGCACGCCATCGACCTCGACTACTACTGGCGCACCCCGGAGCAGATGGCGGGGCTGCTGTCCGAGGCGGGGCTCACCCCCGTGGCGACGATTCTGCGGGAGCCGCAGGAGGACGAGCGGCGGGCGCGGGGGTTCGTACTGGCGCGGAAGTAGCCCACCCGGGCGGGCCGGCGGCTCAGCCCGGCTCCGGCAGCGGGCCGAGCCGCGCCGCGACCCGCTCGCGCAGCAGCAGGTACTCGGCCCAGCGGCGCGGCGCCGGGCCCGGCGGACGCTCTACGGCACGGAGCGTGGTGATGGTCTGGCCGCGCCGGAACTGCTCGCGGGTCAGGTCGAGTTCGATGCCGTTGGGCAGCCGGTTCCACCAGTGGTAGCCGTGCGGGGCGCCGTCCAGGCGCACCTCGCCGCACACCAGCTCGCCGCCGAAGAGGTCGTGGACGAGCAGCGCGGTGATGTCGCAGTGCCCCCGGGCCGGATTGCCGGGGCGCCAGTCGTCCAGGTCGTCGGGCGAGCACGTGTCGGCGGCCCAGCTCGTCCGCAGGGCCCGGTCGAGTTCCAGCAGGTTCCAGGGGGTCATCCCCGCAGCATCGCAGCCCCCACTGACACCACCCCTACACCGTCCGCACCGACGCCAGCCGGTGCACGTCACGCGCCGTTCCCGTCACGCCGGACAGGAAGCCCTGGGCGCGCGGTGAGGCGTTCTGGGTGAGCCAGTCGGGGTCCACGTCGCAGACGGCCACGCGGACGCCGGTGCCCTTGAGGGCCAGGGGGAGGGTGTGGACGACGGTGGAGGGGAAGCTGAGGACCGTACGGCCGATGGGGCCGCGGCGGGCGGTCAGCTCCAGGGGGAGGTCGGGGCGGACGATCTCCAGCCCGGTCTCGCCGGCCAGGCGGTGCAGCTTGGCGGTGCTTTCGCGACGGTGGGCGAAGTAGCGGGTGGCGCCATGCGTCTTGGCCAGGGTGTGTACGGCCTCCACATAGCGGTCGGCGTCCACCACGCCGGTCTCCACCAGGGAGGTGCCCACCAGGTCGGCGCCCCTGGTGATGCGGGGCGGGCCGAAGCGGGCGCGGGTCCAGGCGAAGTCGTTCGCGGTGACCGTCACGCCGTCCGGGGTCTCGGTCACCGGCATGGCGGAGAAGACCTCGACGCGACGGCCCGCGGCCGGGGTGAGCCGGCGGCGGGCGGTGGCCGACACGGGGGCGAGGAGCAGGTCGCGGGGGCCGGGGCGGCCGCCCTTGCGGTGCCAGCGCACCAGCCGTTCGCCCCGGGCCAGTTGGGTGACGAACTCCATCGTGGCCGTCCCGTCGTCCACGACGACCAGGTCACGGGCACGGGTGATGGTCAGCAGGAGCTGTACGTACCGGGAGAACGGGTCGCCCATGACGATCCGCTCCGCCCGCCGCAACGGCCCCGCCAGCGCCCCCACCGTCCGCAACGGCGCGCTCGCCCCGCCCCGCGCCTCCTCCCACCGCACCCGGTACCCCTCCTCCCGCGCCAGCTCCGCCATCCGCCGCAGCTGGCCCCGGGTCATGGGGTCGGTGGGCGCGAGCACGACGAGGGTCAGCGCGGGTACGGATTGCTCGCGCGCGGCGCCTTCCGAAGCCGGGGGTACGGATTCCCCGCGCACGTCACCCTCCGAGGCCAGGGGTACGGCTTCCTCGCGCACCTCGTCCCTCGAAGCCCGGGGTACGGATTGCTCACGCACGTCGCCCCTCGGGGGCTGGGGTACGGCTTCCCCGCGCACCTCGTCCCTCGAAGTCCGGGGTACGGATTGCTCACGCACGTCGCCCCTCGGGGGCTGGGGTACGGCTTCCTCACGTACCTCGTCCCCCGAAGCCGGGGGCACGGCTTCCCCACGCACGTCACCCTCCGAGGCCAGGGGTACGGCTTCCCCGCGCACCTCATCCCTCGAAGCCCGGGGTACGGCTTCCCCGCCCACCTCGCCCCCCGAAGCCCCGGGCACGACGTCCCCGTACTCCCCGCCCCCCGAAGACCGCCGCCCCCGCCCCGCCGGGGACGGCTGGACCGGCGTGGGCCGGGGCGGACGGTCGGTTTCGGGGGCGGAGGACGGCTCCCCGCCGGTGGCCCGGCGCGAGAACCCCCCGGAGAACGGCCCCGGGCCGGAACCCTGGACCGGAGCCGCCCCGAAGGACAGCCCCGCACCAGAGATCCCGGACGGAGCCGCCCCGGAAGACAGCCCCACACCAGAACCCGGGACCGGAGCCGCCCCGGAGGACAGCCCCGCACCAGAGACCCCGGACGAAGCTGCCTCAGAGGACAGCCCCGCTTCGGAACCCGGCACCGGGACCGCCCCGAAGGACAGCCCCAAACCAGAGACCCCGGACGAAGCCGCCCCGGAGGACAGCCCCGCTTCGGAACCCGGCATCGCGACCGCCCCGAAGGACAGCCCCGCTTCAGGACCCTGAACCGGGACCGGTCCGGAGGACAGCCCCGCA